>NZ_PJNH01000003.1:0-300000 GCF_002844535.1 Halalkalibacillus sediminis | reverse complement strand
AATTGAAAGAGTTAAAGCAATTGCTACAGGCAATCCACTGGATCCGAATACGATGATGGGTGCTCAGGCTTCAAGTGAGCAATTAGAGAAGATTCTTTCGTATCTAGATATCGGTAAGCAAGAAGGTGCAGAATGTCTAGTTGGTGGTGAACAGAATAAGAAAGACGGCGATTTCTCAGACGGATATTATGTTCAGCCTACGATTTTCAAAGGACATAATAAGATGCGTATTTTCCAAGAGGAAATCTTTGGTCCTGTTTTAGCCGTTACTACATTCAAGACAGACGAAGAAGCTCTTGAAATTGCGAATGACACGCTTTACGGTTTGGGTGCTGGTGTATGGACTAGAAATATTAACACAGCTTATCGTTTCGGCAGAGCCATTGAAGCGGGGCGTGTATGGACGAACTGTTACCACGATTATCCTGCTCACGCAGCATTCGGTGGTTACAAAATGTCTGGTATCGGACGAGAAAATCATAAAATGATGCTGGATCATTATCAGCAGACTAAAAACCTGTTGGTTAGCTACACTCCTCAGAAATTAGGATTTTTCTAGGATCCGATTAGAAAGGTGAGGTTCTACTATGGTTGAACGCGTCACAGCGACAGATGCAACGTTAGAATTGATTGAATTGTTGAAGGAAAAGCACGGTCCAATCATGTTTCATCAGTCGGGTGGTTGCTGTGATGGCAGCGCTCCGATGTGTTATCCAGACGGAGATCTCATGATTGGGGATCAAGATATTTTTCTTGGAGAAATTGGAGAAAGCCCTTTCTACATCCATGCTAGTCAGTATGATTACTGGAAGCATACTCAGTTGATCATCGATGTTGTCGATGGCAGAGGAGGAATGTTTTCTTTAGAAGGTGTGGAAGGGAAGAGGTTTCTAACAAGGTCTAGAGCATTTTCGGATGAAGAGTTCAAGGAATTACAGCAAGAAGCGGAGTGAAGATCTAAACGAGCCGAAGAAAATTGAATAGCTCAATTTTTTAGGAAAGACAGTAGAGTTTCCTTATCAATTTAAAGACCAAATCGCATAATGATTTGGTCTTTCATTTTGTTTTGATGGTTTTCTGAAGTTTTATATGGAAATTTCATGGTAAAATAGAATAAGATTATTAATGGCGGTTTTATTGTGTTAAGGGGGGAAAAAATGAATAATATTAGTCGCTGGTTAATTGCAGGAGTTTTAATCTTATTTGGATTTTTATTGCTTAACAAAGGATTAGATTTGTGGTCAATTGGCTCAGATGTTGATGGAGAGGGTATTGGACTATATTTTTTAGGTATTGAAATAAATGATAGAGTACCAGAAGAAAGTATTCCTTCCTACGCAGTTGGATTTTTTATATCGAGTTTAGTTGTTTTAATTCTATCAGCTACAATTGTTCGAACAAATTTGAAATTGAGAAATAAAGCAAGTTAGCCAAGATAATGACGGAAAAACGCTTGGAGAAACTTCCAAGCGTTTATAACAAATCCTTAAGTAGAAAAAGCGTCTTTTATCGTCACATCACTAGTCGGTTTAATGTTACTAAAGGTCGACCGTTTGATGATTTGCAGTGCGGCATCATTGTCACTCTCTACTTCTGATGCCATGCAGTCTTTAGGAACCCAGAGGTTATAATCTCTCATGTAAGCGTCATTGGCAGTGAACAGTATACAGATGTCACCTGCAACGCCTGTCAATACAAGGTTTTGTACTTCCAACTGTCGCAACAAAATATCTAACTGAGTGCCATAAAAACCTGAATGTTTCGGCTTAATGATGAAAAATTCGTCGTCTTCAGGTCTTAGTTGATTGGCTATTTCACTTCCGCGTCCTTTTAAACAGTGCTCTATTAGTTCATCTTTATCTTCTTGCCAAAGGCCAAAGTTGTCATTTACATAAATGACCGGCAAATCAAGTTCTCTGGCTTGTTTTTTAAGTTTTTGAATTGGCTTTACGATCGGTCTGCTTTGTTCTAAAAGCCGTTCTCCTCCATCGAATTCCATGTCATTGATTATATCAATGATGACTAGTGCTGTTTTTTTCATTTATATCATCCTTTGAACTCATCAGGTCCAGGTGCAATTGATCGTTTGTGTGCGGACCCTTTGTGCAGCTGTTTGATTCTTTTTTCGTCCTCTGGGTCCACTTTCTCTCCTCGGATGTATGCGTCGATCGTGTCATAGGATACACCTAATTCATCCTCATCCGTCTGGCCTTCCCACAACTCTGCACTTGGCGGCTTATTGATTACTTGGTCTGTTACGCCTAACTCAGTAGCCATTTCGCGAACTTCCTGTTTGCTTAAGTTGAGGAGAGGTTGTAAATCAGCTCCACCGTCTCCGTATTTTGTGAAATATCCAGTGTAAGTCTCAGGCTGATTTCCTGTACCGATTACTAAGTAATCATAATTTTGCGCAACAGCGTACATTGTACTCATGCGAAGTCTCGCTTGGAAATTTGCTTTTACCATGCGGTCATTTTCGTCATTCCACTCATCATTAATCTTTTCTTGCATTGCCTTTACGGCTGTTTGGAATGTTTCAGTCAATTCGATACCTACATAATGAATGCCGGAATCTTCAGCGACAGCAACCGCGTCTTTCTGGTCTTCTACACGTTGATTGATGGGAAGAATCACCCCGAAAGAGTTTTCAGGGAAAGCTCTTTTAATCAAATAGGCAACAACAGCTGAATCAATACCTCCGCTTATACCTACTAGTGCACCTTTGGCACCTGATTGATTCACTTCTTCTTTTAACCAATTTACAAGGTAATCGATTCTTTTTTCCAAAAGAGAGGCTCCTTTCATTAACGTACGTTTTATTTATCCTTTCCTTTAATCAACAGAAAATAAACCAACCGATTTAAAATAAACAAGTTAGTTGATTTCTGGAAGTTCATATTCAATAATGTGAAAAGAGTAGATGTTTGGAGGGATTCCGATGAAAATCGAAGTTTGGTCAGATGTAGTTTGTCCATTTTGTTATATAGGCAAAAGACGATTAGAGAGAGCGTTATCTGACTTCGCTCATTCAAAAGAAGTAGACGTGGAATTCAAAAGCTTTCAATTAGATTCGAATGCAGAAAAAAATACTAACCAGAACATTCATGAAATGTTGGCTAATAAATATGGTGTTTCGTATGAAAAGGGTAAAGAAATGAACGAATCAATGGCTATGCAAGCTAAGGAAGAGGGTCTTGATTTTCATTTTGATCAGGTCATACCCACGAATACGGAAGACGCGCATCGATTAAGTCAGTATGCAAAACAACAAGGTAAAATGTATAAATTTATGGAAAGAGTGATGAAGGCTTATTTCACAGAAGGCAAGGACGTCGGTGAGCATCAAATTCTGGCTGATTTAGCAGAAGAAGTAGGGTTAGACAAGAAAGAATCGCTGCAAGTGTTAGCTGAAGGTCACTACAAAGGTGCTGTAGTGGGTGACCAACAGTTAGCTCAGCAATTGGGTGTCCAGGGTGTACCGTTCTTTGTATTTAATGAAAAATATGCGCTCTCTGGGGCTCAACCAACTGAATCTTTTAAGGAAGTACTTGAAAAAGTGTACGAAGAGGAACAGAACTCGCCTATTCAAGTTCTGAATCCATCATCCAAAACAGAATATTGCGATGGCGATTCTTGTGGAGAATAAACTCCGTTAAATGAATAGAAAATACCAAAGTACAAACCTCTTAGTTTCTTATACTAAGGGGTTTTTAATATCTTTGAAATCGGTTGATCAATGGGAAGTAACCTTTTTCTGCCGTCTCATTAGCGATGATTTCATAACCATGTTTATTTGGGTGAAGACCGTCAAAGCTGAGTAGATTTCTGTCAGTACGCTGGAAGAAAGGATATATATCTATAAAGACAATGTGATCCGAAGAAAAAGATCTAAGTATTTGATTGTAGCGCTCAACCCAGTAATCGCTATAACTTAACTGTGGATAAGGATTATACAATCCTATGATTCTGATTAAATAAGGGGATCCCTCGTTCGTTTTTGCTTTTTTGATTCTATATAAGATGGTAGATACATTCATATATAAATCGAAAGCGGATTGCTCAAAGAATTCAGGGTGATATGTTGAAAGAAAGAGACGGTTTGCCTCCAATAGATCATTTCCCCCGATTGTAATTGTAATAATATTCGCTTGGCTAATACTTTTCAATTGATGTTCGTCTCGGGTTAATTTGACTAAATCATGGCTAGTCATTTTTCTCTTGGCTATTACTTGGGTTCGAATAGGACGCTGAAGATGATTAACCGATTTTTCTGCATAACGGCCCACAAATCCCTTTGAAAAAAATGCGCCAACACCAACAGTCAATGAATCACCTAATGCTTTATATACAATAGGAGTCGCCACACTTACCAACCTTTCCGGTAATGAATTGGCATACAAAAGCTGCCTCCTTCTATTAAATGAAAGAGGCAGCTTTTTTGACTGGGGTATTGTCTCCCTTAATAAAAGAATGGGAAGAAAAATCTTCTTAAGCCGAAAAATGGGAAACGTTGTCTTCTGAATCGACGGAATCTTCTTGGATAACGGCCATAACCGAAACCTGCTCCGTACCCTGGCCCGAAGCCCGGTCCATACCCTGGTCCGCCAAATCCTCCCCCGAACCAGACACGTTCTTGATTTTCCATGTCACCACTTGGCATAATTAGAGTGACGCCTTCCTTATCGTACTCATCCACTATTCCTTCGACATACTTTCCATCGTTTGTCTCTAAAGTGACCATGTGCAATTTGTTATTTTTACACATATCGTACATTTGCTTCTTTTGCTGCTCTGGACTTAAATTTTCTTGTTGCACACCCATCTGCTGGTTAGGCATCATATTTTCTTGTGCTCCCATTTGCTGGTTGGGCATCATATTTTCTTGTGCCCCCATTTGTTGGTTGGGCATCATATTTTGATTGCCATAAGGCTGTTGCATCGGGTGTTGATTGGGTTGGTTAGGATACATCAATTTACCTCCTTTAATAGTCTTAGATATCATATTCATCGTTATAGGCGGTTGTGAACATTGAATAAACTAATTTTTGAGAATTGTTATCGAATTAGTATATAATGTTACTTAAGAACTTATGAGGAGTGACTTTCATGCATGAAGCAACTATTCGAGAAGAGATGAAGATTCTCTGTGATCGTCTTGAAGAAAAGAAAAACGACGTCGCAGACAAATTAGCAACGGATTCAGAATCTAAAGAAGACAAAAAAGCAAGCGAAGTCAGGCTTCAATTGGTAACATTCTTCATAGATGCTTGTCGTGCTGAAGAAAGAATTGATTTTAAAGGTATCTCTGATTGGGGTAAGGAAATTGCGAATTACTCAATTGAACATGGTGGTGACCTTAGTCAAGCCTTAGAAGGTGTATCTCGAACTAGACTGACTATTTGGGAGGAAATCAAAAAAATCGCTATAAAAGAAGAGTTCACTGTAGCGACAACATTTTCAATTGTCGAGAGGATTGATCCTTTATTAGATACTGCGGTCCACTCTTTCGCAGCAAAGTACATCGAGACTTATAAGGAAAAAATCCAAACTGCACATAACAACTTCCTGACATTATCAGCCCCTGTAGTACCTATGGTGAAAGGTGCAGCTGTGCTTCCTATTGTTGGTACAATCGACACTGAACGAGCTGACCTGCTGTTGAGTACTGCGTTAGATCAAGCTAGCAAACAGGATTTATCACATATTTTCATAGACTTATCAGCAGTACCAGTGATTGATACATTAGTCGCGAGCAATATTTTCAAAATCGTTGAATCAATGGAGTTAGTTGGCACGCACGCAATTTTAGCGGGAATTCGTCCTGAAGTTGCTCAAACAATGATCAACTTAGGAATCGATTTTAAATCGATTGAGACGTATTCATCACTTCATTTAGCAATTAAAAAACATAAAGAACTTTTTGAGTAAAATATTTGGTTGCGTTCCCTAGAGTAACGTATTCTTATGTTTCGCGTTATTAGACTGAGGGAAACGATAGATAGTTAAGCTGGTGTCTCAGCTTGGCTATGGAGGTTTTTGGTATGAAATGGAATTGGAATGGAAAGATATTTGATTGTATACAAGATGATATATCCGCTCAAAGTGATATAGATGTAGTAGTCAATGCAGCAAATGCTGAATTGGTTACGGGTGGAGGGGTAGCAGGAGCTTTGCATCGAAAAGCCGGTCCAGAACTCGCTGAAGCTTGTGCACCGCACGCACCTCTAGAACCTGGAGAAGTGGTTATGACCGAAGCATTCGGCCTTCCTAATAAACATGTAATCCATTGTCTTGGACCGATTTATGGATTGAATAATCCCTCAGATGAACTTCTGGCTAAGTGTTACAGAGATTCCTTGAGGCTTGCAGAAGAAAAAGGTTTGGAGAGTATCGCATTCCCTGCCATATCAACTGGAACTTTCGGGTATCCCCAGCATGAGGCTATAAAAGTTGCTATTCCGACTGTCTTAGGAGAACTAGAAAATCTGAATAACCTTAAGCATGTACGATTCGTATTGTTCGGGTCGCGCGATTTAGGGGATTATGAGGATTTTTTAACAGACGAATTAGGTAGCTCGAGTGATTAATTATGATATGAACTATTCATCAGAGAGCACACTGAATTGAACATTCGGTGTGCTTTTTATTATGTAAGATGATCATCTTCACTTAGGTAAACTTGATCAAGTTAAAAAAGGAGTTACCACGCCTTTTATTGAACTAGTATTGTAAGGAAAATACTGGAGGTTATGATGGGTATGTTGAAGAATATTGATCATTTGGATCATGATTATTTCATGGGGGAAGCATTAAGAGAAGCGAGACTAGCAGGGGAGAGAGGCGATTTGCCGATTGGTTCGGTTATTGTTCATTATCAAGGAGAAATTATCTCAAGAGGATCAAACAAAATACATACATGGAATAACCGTACGAAGCATGCTGAAATCAATGCACTTAATTCCGGCGCTGAGCATTTAAGTCGACATGCAAGGGAGTGCGTCATTTACAGTACAGTGGAACCGTGTGTGATGTGTCTTCCGACTATTATTCTGGCTAATATCCGAAATGTCGTGTTTGGTGTGAAGGATGCGTATATGGAGATGGACACCTTTATTGAATCAAATAACTATGTTCATAAGAGGTTGTATAATTATGTCGGTGATATCAGGGCAGAGGAGAGTGAAGAGCTATTAAAAAAGTATGCCCCTGAAGCGGCCGATAGAATATTCAGTGGTGTTTAATATTAAGAATTCTGTAAGTCTATTATAGCATATTATTTTTTAAAAAATCAGACTGTTATTTGGTAGTATTATCCCTTACTCTATAACTACTATGAAAAGGAGGGGTTAGATGTTAGGAATCAGGAATAATGAGTTGTTTCTATCTCAGCCAGACCCAGAATGGAAAAAATCATTTTTGCGAGAGCAATCAACTTTAGAGCAAATATTAGGTGATAAGGTTGTAGAAATTGAACATATAGGAAGTACCGCTATTGCAGGAATTAAAGCAAAACCTTTAGTGGATATCTTGGTAGGGTTGCGCACCATGGATGATTTTAAAAGCTTTGAACATAAAAAGTTGAATAAAGAAGGGTACTATCATTTAGGCCGGGTGAATATTGAGGGAAAAGAAGTGGTCGCAAAATTCTCCGACTTGGAGAACTTAGAGAAAACACATATAGTCCATATTGTGAAGTATCAAGGTGAATGGTGGAAGGCACACGTAGAATTTCGTGATCGACTGAATCAAGATGAGGCACTTGCTAAAGAGTATGAGCATTTAAAACTAGAACTAGCAGAAAAGTTTCCAGATGATCAAATGGCTTACTCTGAAGCCAAAAAGACATTCGTCGACCGTATTTTAAACAGCTAAACTAAATAATTATGTTTGGAGGTGGGGAATAAATGAAATTAGAAACTGATAGATTGGTAATAAAAAATTATACGGAAAATGAGTTCCCTTTTCTCAACTCCATGCTAACTAACCCTCGTATGATGAAGTATATCGGGGATGGAAAAATAAAAAACCATGATCAATCGAAAGCTTTTTTTGAAAGGATTCTAAGTGGTTCTTATGAGGGTTCTATTTATGGCCTAAAGCTCATAATGAAAAAAGATGAATTACAGCCAATTGGACATGCAGGGCTTGTCAAACAGGTGGTTGATGATAGGGAAGAAGTAGAAGTTGGTTTTTGGATTGACGAGACATATTGGAATGAAGGGTATGCCAAGGAAGTGGCAAAAAGTTTGAAGGTTTATGCTTTTGAAGAGCTTAATATTAGTAGACTAATTTCTATCATTCAACCTGAGAATAAAGCATCTTCGAAAGTGGCTGAATTCATTGGCATGAAACTCGAAAAAAATTGTGAATTCAATGGACAGGGTGTAAATATTTACTCAGTTAATAAAAGCCAAAGAACTTGATCGGAATAAAATTCCGATCAAGTCTCCTCTGATAACTCTTTTATTTTCTTTTTGGCTTCTTCAGCGAATTCAACTGATGCGTCATAGTACATCTCGCCGTCTTCTACCAAAGAAAAATCTCCTATCTCAATGAATAAGTGAGTCTCACCATTGTGTGGTTTTAAGTTATAACGATAAACGACATCCCCTTCTTCGGGACGTGTATCCCACGTACTTACATATAGGTCCACGATCAGCTCTTCTTCTTGTTCAGCACGAATTACTTTTGTGATTGTTTGACCGCCATTTGGTAAATCCCATGTTACTTTACTACCTATGGTCATCGCCTCTTCGGGATAATCTTCTGGTAATTCGTCCCACTGAGCAACATATTTTGGTTCGGTTAAAACCTTCCAAACAGTGGAAGGGTCTGCATGTATATGAATATCATTTTTTACGATAAGTGAATTTGTCATGACAAAGGCTCCTTCTTAATGTTAGATTCTATACATAATATAATGTACCCTAAATATATTCGCTTAAATCGTTAATCAAGTATAATGAAGTTCTATAAAATTAGATTGATAGCCAAAGAGAAAAGGAGCCAGTCATCATGAGCGCACTTTATGTATGGATTGTTCTTGCCTCAGTAATGCTATTATGGGTGTTATTTCGATTTTTGCGAAGTAGAAATCGAAAAATCAGATTCAAACGAGAATTCATTGGAAATCTCTTGTTTGTGTATTTACTGGCCGTATTTTACCTAACAATGGAACCTTTCCGATTCACTCCCCCTATTGTAGGGCAGGGAGGTACTACAGGATTTGATACAGAACTTTTTTATCAATTGAGTCGAATGGTTGATCCTGAGTTGATGTTGCTATATTCCTTTGGAAATATTGCTTTGTTCATTCCTTTTGGTATACTGATTCCTTCTATAGTGAAATTCCTACGCTATTTCCTTTTAACGTTAATCGCCGGATTTTTGTTTTCACTGTCGATCGAATTCACCCAATTATATTTTACTGTGAATAGAAGTGCGACAGTAGACGATTTGTTTTTTAACACACTGGGGACAGCTATCGGGTATGTAATATTCGCTATGTTCCGAAAGTGGTTGAAAGTATAAATAAATCTTTTGAAAAAAATAACCTATTAACCTTCCACTCTAATATTTGGGTGGAAGGTTTTTTGATACATAAAACAATTCCATTGACACAACCTTTATAACTCTTTAATATGTATAAAGTAAAATATAATCCCGACTAAATTTATAGGAAAAAGGAGAAATATATATGGAATCAACAATGAATAATACAAAAGTTCAGCCGGTAGATGAAGTTAAAGATCCTGTTGAACGTGAAAATAAACAGTTGAATCCTCCACAAATGAAGTTGATCATCGGAGGGTTAGTGGTAACTGCTGTTTTAATGGTTTATTTGATGGTTAACTTCCACGCAATGCAACCATTACTACTAATCATAGGGTTGGGGCTTGGATATACTTTATTCCATGCTCGCTTTGGTTTTACATCTGCATTTAGACGGGTGATGTCAGTAGGGAATGGGCAAGCTCTTCGTTCCCATATGGTCATGTTGGCGGCCGCCGTCACCTTATTCGCACCTATTTTAGCTTTCGGCGTATCCTTTTTTGATACAGGTGTATCTGGCTATGTTGCTCCGCTAGGGGTGAGTCTTATAGTTGGTGCTTTCATGTTTGGTGTAGGAATGCAGTTAGGTGGAGGTTGTGCCTCCGGTACTTTATACGCAGTTGGTGGAGGACGTACCGTCATGTTCATTACGTTATTGTTCTTCATCGTCGGTTCAACGATAGGCGCTTATCATCTACCGTTTTGGACAGAAGAACTGCCATCATTTCAACCTGTTTCTCTAGCTACTACTACAGGCTTAGGTTACGGTGGAGCATGGCTATTATCAATCGCACTCTTCGGTTTGATTGCGTGGATCACATTGGTAGTCGAAAAGAAGAAGAGGGTACCTAAAATGGCACCTGTTCCAACGACTTCAGGTTGGAAACGTATATTGAGAGGGTCATGGCCACTATTTGCTGCCGCAATTGTCCTAGCAATCTTGAATGCTCTAACTTTAATGACACGTGGAGCCCCTTGGGGAGTAACATCGGCATTCGCACTTTGGGGATCCAAGGTGGCTGACTTCATAGGCTTCGATGTTGCTAGCTGGGGTTATTGGTCTGGTGAAAGTGCACAAGTACTTCAAGCGTCAATTTTTGCTGACTCAACGACAGTATTGAACTTTGGAGTGATCATAGGAGCTTTCTTAGCATCAGCAGCAGGTGGTTTGTTCAAGTTTTCTAAGATTAACGGTAAAAATGTAATGGCTTCCGTAATCGGCGGACTGTTACTTGGTTATGGTGCGAGGTTAGCATTCGGATGTAACATTGGAGCATACTTCGGAGGAATTGCTTCATTCAGTCTACACGGCTACATTTGGGGGATTCTTGCACTGGCTGGAACTTTCGTTGCTTTATATTTACGGCCTTTATTCGGGCTATCTGTACCCAAATCGAAAGATACTTTTTGTTAGAAAAAGAGCTTGTGGCGAAAATCCGCAAGCTCTTTTACATGTTCAGAAGATTATAAAACTATTTCTATCTATTGGGTTAGAAAGCGAACTATAACCCATTGACTTCATTTTTTTTTCTTATATTCAGCTGATGCGCGTTTCGTCATCCAGACCCCAATACCGAAGAATGCAGCAAGAATGAGCACGTTTATAGAGAATCCCTCTACTATCAAAAAAGTAATTCCTATAACAAACATAACGGCTGTATAGAGGACAGAGGCTTGTAACTCTCGTCTTTCTTTGATGTCTGCACGTTCATTATTACGATCTTTAATAACAAAAAATATTGTCACTACCAAGGCTAAGCCGATCAATATATACCATGTTAATTCAATAGGATCCATACAGAAAACCTCCTCTATTTACAAATTTTATCATTGCCAAATCCTTAATTAAAAGTGAAGTGTTTGGGTTGGGAAATGGGATTACCCCTACTTATAGGGGCTTTCTTTATTCGTCACTGATATGGATAAGATCGAAATTCGAGACAAACAAACCATTAGCTAACTTCTTTTATGTTTGTTACTATAAAATGTTAGCGATTATACATAAGAGAGAAGGATCACAATGACAGAATCTAATGACATAGAAACGAATGAAGACGGCACTCCATCCATAAATCGCATACCTTTGATGATTGTACTTATTTCCGGTGCTTTCATAGCGATACTGAATCAAACCTTATTAGGTACTGCGCTTCCACATATCATGCGAGACCTGAATCTTACTGCAAACACCGCTCAGTGGTTGCAGTCTATTTTTATGCTTGTTAACGGTATAATGATTCCTATCACTGCCTTTTTAATCGAGCGGTACACTACGAGAAGACTATTCCTTACGGCAATGGGGCTATTTGCTTTGGGCACACTTGTATGCGCTATTGCTCCTAACTTTACCGTACTCTTATCAGGAAGGGTTTTACAGGCATCGGGTGCAGGCATTATTCTACCGCTGATGCAAACAATCTTGTTTTTAGTGTTCCCTATTGAAAAAAGAGGCCAAGCCATGGGTATGTTCGGTCTTGTAATTGCTTTCGCACCTGCAATTGGACCAACATTATCAGGCTATTTAGTCGAACAATTCCCTTGGAGAAGCCTATTCTATGTCGTATTACCAATCGCTATTTTGGATATCATCTTAGCTTACTTCATTTTAAAAAATGTAACTGAACGCACATTTCCTAAGGTCGATCCTGTGTCGATCATTCAATCTACACTTGGGTTCGGAGGACTATTGTATGGGTTCAGTGTTGCTGGGAATGTCGGTTGGGGTAATTGGCAGGTAATTACTTCACTTAGTATTGGTGCTGTCACGCTTATCTTATTCATTTCCCGACAACTGAGGTTGAAGAAGCCGATTCTCGAATTCCGTATATTCAAATATAAAATGTTTGCGTTGACGACTGGTATTGGAATGGTCGCCTTTATCACAATGATAGGAGGGGCCATCATCTTACCGATATTTATGCAAGACATGCTCGGCTTTACAGCATTCGAATCAGGTTTGATGTTGCTTCCAGGGGCGATTCTCATGGGAATCATGAATCCTATTACGGGACGTTTATTTGATAAATTCGGAGCTAAATGGCTCGCTGTGTGCGGCCTTACATTACTGACAGTTACATCATTAATGTTTACGAATTTAACGACAGAAACCACATTTATGTATTTAACTATTGTGAATGCGGCCCGGATGTTCGGTATTTCGATGGTTATGATGCCTGTAACTACAGCAGGGTTGAATCAGTTACCTAAAAAGCTCATGCCACACGGCTCTGCGATGAACAATACGATGCGACAAATAGCAGGAGCGGTTGGAACGGCACTACTTGTCACAATCATGACTAACCAAGCTATACCATCTCAAGGCACCAGCGGTCTGATTCACGGTGTGAACATGTCATTTGTGTTAGCTACTATTATTGCGACGATCGGGCTCGGCTTAGCATTTTTCATTAAACATTCACGGCCAGGTATTGATCCCGAGCCTGAATAAGTCAAATTAAAGAGAGGGGCGGTTGCCCCTCTCTTTAATTATTTCTTACAGCAAGCTTCCTTTTCTTCTTCAACTTCTTTAATGACGATATCACAACAAGACTTGTCGGTTTTTTTATCAAAAATTGATTTGATCCATTTCATCAAATTCACCTCCTTAAATTAAGTAGAATAAGAATCCAGATAATGTAGACATCATGATTACTGATGTGACGAACGCAAGAACTAGCTTTTTCTTGAAAATACTATGCAACATGGTCACTTCAGGTAAACTTGCACCAGCAGACGCAATCATTAGTGCCATGACTGGACCAAGAGCCATTCCTTTCACAATCAGTATTTGTGAAATAGGGATCATGGTTGAGAGCCTTATATATAGAGGTATCCCAATTACTGCTGCGATCGGTACCAACCACCAACTTTCGCCGCCCATATAAGTCGCAATCCATTCACTAGGCACTGCCCCATGGATGATTGCACCAATACCGGCACCTATGAGTAGGAAAGGGTAAACCTGTTTCATTAAAATCATAGTTTCTTTATATGCGAGCTTTAAGTCGAACCGCTTATCTTGTTGTTGTTGGGAGAAATTCTCCATCATGACATTCTTCAATTGATTTTCAAAACCAAGAAAACTGAGTGAAAACCCGATGATGATCGATAAAACAATCGTTGCGAGTGAATAGATCAAAGCTACTTTCCAACCAAGAATGACTGTCATCAAACTAACGATCGTCAAATCTAGCACTGGCGATGCAAATAAGAAGATCATGACGATTGAAAATTTCACTTGATTTTTTAATAAATTCACAACGATCGGTATGGTTGAACAAGAACAAAATGGTGTTACAAAAGCGAACGCGACAGCAATCAAAGCACTGATCAGAGGGTGACTTTTATCCATCAGCTCCTCCATTTTTTGATAAGGTATAAATCCTTGTATAAGGTGGATGAGAAAAGATATTCCTACAAATAAAACAGTCAATTCCAGTGCGATACCCATAAAGCTTTTTAGAATTTCCATCATGGTAATTTCCTTCTTTCTTAATTAATCAATTTTTTTTGATTAATAGGTTAAAAAAATTTAGTCCCGTCGAAACAGACAACACAGCTCTTCTGATAACAAGTGGTTCATTTCTTTATGGTTTAAAGTGTAATAACTCCAAGTGCCTCGGGTTTCTTTCTGAATCAAATCTGCATCCAGCAACAATTTCAAGTGATAAGATAATTTAGATTGTGGTAAGTGTAGTTTATCTGATAAATCACAAACACACACTTCACCTTGTTCAGTGATTTCATTTAAAATATGCAGACGACGTTGATCTGCTAAAGCTTTGAATTTCTTCTCGTAAGTTTGAAATGTATCATCTAATGAAGTTTCATTTACTGCACATTCACGTGTCATTTAGCTTCATCCTTTCATCAAATTTATTTGATCTAATTCCAATATATGCATATGTATCTCAAAAGTCAACTAATAAATCAAAAAAAATTTGATTTATTATATTCGTTAACGATTTTGTTGGAAATGTAGTATATTAGGAGTTGGAATAAGTTTATTAAAATATATAAAGTATTAGGAGTTTTATAGAGTGAAAACAATCTTTTACGGGGTAATTGGTCTGTTGATCGTATTAATGATCGTATTCATTTCTTCAGGTGACGAAGGAAATGGGTACGAAACACCAACTTGGGAATTGCACGCTGAGTTGGCTAATGACAAGATGAAGGAAGAAAGTTCAGTTGAAATGTATAAAGAAAATAATTTGGATAAATTCGAGTACGATATGTCAGATGAATCGGTTGAAGGCTTTATGCAGCTAGATATATCAGATACCCGAGTGACGGAAGCTAACCAAAATGTTCTATTCGGTTCAGGGAGTGGGGGAATTCAAATTAACCAACAACAGTTCCCATTTCAATTCAATGACATGTCTATTCAACAGTATGATCATGACGGAGATCGTATTTTTCAAATGGAATTGGTGAATGTTGATTTGACAAATTCCAATAGAGAGCAAGATCAATTACACTTTAGAATCGTGTGGAATGAAACAACTGACAAACAATATATGTCTGGACGTGTAGGACCGTCTAATGACCACAGCATCCTTATATTTGGAGAAAAGTTTATAGGTGATGAAGAATTGACTGAAGACGATTTAGTGCCATTTGATAGATAAGAAGAGGCAACCCATATGAATGGGTTGCCTTTTATTGTTTTACCAAAGTGGTCGATCTTCTTTGTCCAACTCCAAATAGAAAGGGAAAATTACCACTAAAACTAGGAATATTCCAACAATCATTCCTAACAACATCCAAGGAGTTAAATCGAAAAAGATATTGATAGCAAGAGGAGAAACGATAAACATATTTAACACAGCATTAATGGTCCGTGTTTTTTTAGAAAAAAATTGATTGCGATGGCAATGTGGACATTGTATTTCCTGGCTTAGAGTAAACATTCTGTTCAAAGATTGTTTCCAGGACCATTTGCGGCCGCAATGTGCACAAGTTGGCATTATTTCACATCCTTAGGAGCTATAATTAAGAGTATATGACTAAAAAAATTAGGTGAATTGATTAATTTCATCTATTTTCACTTGGACTTTTGGTGCTAGCTTTTCATTTCCAGTTAGTATTAGAACATATTTTGAATGTCGATAGTTTTCAAGGGCTTCTTCGAAGTTTTGCATTTCCTCATGACTGCGAGCGAGTATAAAAAAGAGATTACCCAAGCCATACATAGAGTGATTCTTTCTATTTAAGAATATTCCTTTTTCAGCAAGTTCCGCAGACTTTTTAAATTGTCCGATCAACGTGTATGTTCTTGCTAAATTAACATAAATCATGATTTCTAAATTTTTATTAGTAAGAGTTGGGATATGTTTTATCGCCTCTAGTAATTCTAAATAAATCTTTATAGCATTATCGTAGTCATCTATATCTACGTATAAGTTTCCTTTGTTCAGTAAGATCTGTACCTCTCTTTCTGACTTTACTTTTTGACTTGTTTGAAATAAGTCCAAAGCCTCATTCAATAACTTTAAAGATTGTTCATAATCTTTATATAGATATCTAAGATACAGAGATTTATGCCACAAAATGAATTGTCTGAACTTGTCATTCTGCATTAATGGGGTTTTTTCTTCTCTCTTAATTAACTCTTCAAGCTCTTCATATTCGTCTAGCTGGACAAGTTCTCGAGATAGAATTTCAACATCCAATGAATAATCTGCTCGTAAATTGTAAGTCGAATCATAGAAATAATTTATATCTATTCCGAATCGTTCGGCAATCATGAACAAAATATCCGCAGCAATAGCTAAAGAACCATTTTCGATTTTACTTATATAGGCTTGTGTACATATCCCCTCGCAAAGATCTTTTTGAGTCATACGAAAATATTTTCGTAGTTCAAGGATTCTTCTCCCGATATCTTCTCTACTATTGTTTGATAGATATTCGCTCATTTTACAAATCCTTTCAAAAAAATATTCCAATGTTTATATTTTTCTAGAAAAACGAAGTAAATCAAAGAAATACAATACATTTTTTGCTCATATCGCTTGAGGTTGGTATCTAGTACTTTTTGATAACGTGGTAGGATAATAGTATCAAATTAAAAGTAGGAGGTAATATTCATGAAAAAAATTATTACGTTCATGGCAATTATTTTATTTGCAGTTGGATTGACTACTGCTGATGGTGTTTATAGCAGTGATCAAACAGTCCAAATGGAAATTATGGGAATCGGTAAAGATAAGAATGACCTTGGAGCTTTAGACTAAGAAGGAATAAAATAATACAACCACCAATTGTATATGGGCTACCACGCTTAGTAACGTGTAGCCCTTTTCTTTCTAAATAAACCCACCATGATATAAAGTGAAAAAATATTACTTTATATTTTATTTTAACTAAATTGCAAATTATGTCGAAAGTTTATGACATATTGATTATATATTATAGCAGTCGATAGATTCACTAACAAATTTCAGATGAGCGTCTAAATATGATGTCAGGAGGTCTTTACAATGGTACACGAATTTGCAACTGAAGAGCGAGTGTTGTCTCCGGAAGACTTTGTAGAGGGTTACCAGTATATTGCTCAATACATTAGTGATGGAATACCATTACGGGATGTATTAATCAAGTCATTGAAGTTTTTTGAAAAAAGGTTCGAAGGTACTTATTGTACCATCATGATTCTTAACGAAAGTGGTTCGGAATTTGTGGATGGGGTTACTCATACTTTATCCGATGAATTGGTAGAACATTGTAACCACCGACAGGTTCATGATCAAATGGGAACATGTGGAGCTTCGGTCATAAAGAAAGAGATTGTGATAACTGAAGATATTTTCAAAGATCCAAAATGGGAGGATTTCAGAGACCTTGCGAAAAAGCATGACTTGAAATCTTGTTGGTCGGTTCCAGTTTTCGCCCCAGGCGGAAATAAAGTGATTGCAACTTTTGCGATGTATTCAAAAGAAGTACAAAGACCGAGCGCACAAGAAATTGATACAATCAAATCCTACAACGAACTAATCTCGTTGATCATTTCAAATTATATAAAAGCTGAAAGTGAACGTGTCAAGTTAGATATTACTTATCATGAACAACGTGATGAGCAGTTGGAGAGTATTTATGAAACTACGGATAGTTACAAGTCTGTAATCGAACATGCCATTGAAGAGGAACAATTTGTACCTTACTACCAACCAATAATGATAGATGACGAAAAACAATTATATGGCGTAGAGGTGTTAGCTCGATGGCAGCACCCTGAAAAAGGGCTAGTACCACCCAATCAATTTATCTGTTTTGCTGAGAAAAATGGGTTAATTCATCATATAGACGAAATGGTATGCAGAAAAGCTTGTCATGACATGAAAAAGTTAATAGATGAATTGGGAAGGCCTTTCCGAGTATCTGTGAATACTTCGGCATTAAACATCGTTAATGGTAAGTTCGTGGAAAGGTTACAATCAATCTTGGATGATACTGGTTTTCCAGCTGATTATCTTTCAATTGAAATTACTGAAACTTCCTTGATGGAGAACTTGAAAGACGTCGCAATTATCATGGAAGAGGTCCAGCGTATGGGTATTAGAATTTCAATTGACGATTTTGGAACGACATATTCGTCCTTGAATTATTTAAAATACTTGCCGATTGACACGATTAAACTGGATCAAACTTTCGTCCATGACGTAAATGAAAACACGGTAGACCAACGTATTTGCGAGACAATTATCCGTCTAGCAATAGATTTAGAATTGAATGTAGTAGCAGAGGGGATCGAAACGGAGGAGCATTTGAATATTATCCAGAGTTTCGGTTGTCGTATCTTTCAAGGTTATTATTATAGCAAACCTACTACAGTTGAAGGGTTAGAAGAATTCTTTTAAAAAACACGTGCTTGAATTATGAACTAAACCCCGAGTAATGGACATTTGAGAAGGTCCGTTATTCGGGGTTTTATTTCTTACATGACAGACGGAATTTTATAAAGTTTTTAACATATCTTCAATTTCTTGAATTTCCTTCAAAGCTTTTTTGCTGTGTCGTTCCTGATTTGTGAAATTAAACATGTCGTTAGATCTTCTGTAGTAACCTAATGCAGACTGGTAATTTCCTAATTCTGCATAAGTTCGAGCTATAATGTAATATAAGTGTGCTAAACCATAAACTGATTGGGTTTGCTTACATATATTTATTCCGTCATTAGCTAGCTCAAGAACTTCATCATACATTTCTTGGTAGAAATACATTCTCACTAGGTTATAGTGGACCATTACCGCGATACTCTTATTAGTAAGAGTTGGTAACGTATCAATTGCTGTTAAAAGGTTCTGATAAAGTTTTATTGCTTTCTCGTCCAAGTCCAAGTCTGTATATATGTTCGCCTTGTGCATAAACATCTGAATCTCGCGTTCGGACATCGCTTTTTCACTTGTGTGACACAGCGATAACGCAGCATCCATCAATTTCAAAGCCTCATCCAAATTCTCATATAGGTAACGTTCACAAATTGATTTATGCCATAAAATAAATTGTTTAAATCTTTCGTTTTGCATGAAAGGTGTTTTCTCTTCCCTTTGTATAAGCAATTCGAGAGCTTCATAATCTCCGATATTAACATATTCGCGAGCTTCATTTTCTACTTTTAATGAATGATCTTCCCGAAGGCTGTATGGTGAGTCATAAAAATAGTTGATATCTACACCGAATTTTTCCGATATCATGAATAATAAATCTGCGTTAATGATAGAAGATCCGTTTTCTACTCGACTAATGTAAGCAGAAGTACAAATCCCCTCGGCTAACTCCTTTTGAGTCATTTTGAAAAAGTGTCTCAACTCTTGTATTCTTTTTCCGATTTCTGTGCTTTTATTGAATGTAGGATTTTTATTCATAAGAATAGTCCCTTCAATTATATTACCTCTCGTATTTAGTTCGCCGCTTAACAATTACCAATTTTGCTATCTTTTATCTTTGTGTGATAGAAACTCAATATTGAAGAAATTATTAAATATTTATTTAAATATTTAAAAAATTTAAATATAGAATGTGTTTATCTTAACATTTTATCATAGAAATAAACGGAAATGAATCAAAAAATGGAAATATTTTTTACAATTTTTATAACACTCATAACTAAATTGGTAAATTAATGCTTTGAACAGATCTCATTAACACACATAAAATATTAATATATATTGACAACTTAGAATACCTCTTGTAAATTAGTGTATAACATTTCTTTAGTGATTAAAAGCGTTTAAGCGTTTATGCTTTTAAGCAGATGTATTCAAGGAGGCGGATTTAATGAGTTTAAAAACAGTACCAAAACATTTGAAGAAGTATACGGCGAATCAGCACTATGAATCCTACACACCCATTAATCATTCGGTTTGGCGTTTTGTTATGCGTCAAAACCATCATACATTGAAAGACCTTGCGCATGAGACATATACTGATGGTTTAGAAGCTTCAGGGATTACCATTGAAAAAATTCCGAATGTTAATCAAATGAATAAAAGTTTAGAACCTTTTGGTTGGGGAGCTGCAACTATCGATGGTTTTATTCCAGGAGTAGCTTTCTTTGAATTTCAAGGGAATGGTGTGCTACCTATTGCGACGGATATTCGTAAATTAGAAAATATACAATACACACCTGCTCCAGATATCATTCATGAAGCTGCCGGCCACGCACCGATACTTTGTGATGAAACCTATTCAAAATATGTTAAATTGTTCGGTGAAATTGGAAAAAAAGCAATTGCCACCAAAGAGGAACATGAACATTTTGAAGCTTTACGTACTTACTCTAATCTTCTAGAAAAAGGAGATGCGACCGAAGAGGAAATAGCGGATGCCAAACAAACCTTGGATGAAAAAGAAACAGCAATTAAAGGTTTATCAGAAGCAGAGAAGATTGGCCGTTTGTACTGGTGGACAGTTGAATACGGATTGATTGGTACTGTTGATGAACCAAAAATCTATGGTGCGGGTCTTTTATCTTCAGTTGCTGAAGGAAGTAATATTTTAAATCCTGAAGTGAAAAAAATCCCGTTTGACGTTCAAGAAATTGTGCATACTGGGTTTGACATAACCAAACCACAACCTCAATTATTCGTATGCGAGAGTTTCGAACAATTGATTGAAGGTCTTGAAGAATTTGCGGAAGAAATGGCATTCAAAAAAGGTGGAACTGAAAGCTTGGATAAAGCAATTCAGTCAGAAAACACTGCAACTACCGTATTGTCTTCAGGCTTACAAATTACAGGCATATTCAGCGAACGTATAACAGATGTATCTGGAGAAGCGGCTTATTTCAAAACATCAGGTCCTACTGCGTTAGCGACTGATGACCTTCAGATCCCCGGTCATGGTACTGATTATCATGCAGATGGATTTGGTTCCCCAGTAGGAAGATTAAAATCTGTCGATGCACCGCTAGAAGAACTGTCGGAAGGTCAATTGAATGAGCTAGGAATTATAAAGGAAGAAGAAGTAATCTTGGAATTTGAAAGTGGCGTGACGGTTGAAGGAAAAGTAGAAGATCTTGTGCGTAAAAATGGAAGACTAGTATTGATACCGTTTACGAATTGCAAGGTGTCACTTGGGGACAATGTTCTTTTTGAACCTGAATGGGGAACTTTTGATATGGCAGTTGGCGAAAGTATCATATCAGTATTTGCCGGAGCTGCTGATGGTGAGGCATTTTATCCTGAAGTTGTAGAGGAAGATGAAGACCGCTCAACAGTTCAACCTGCATTATCACCTTTGGAGCAATTGTATCAGGAGGTTCGTGATATCCGTGAAGGTCGAGTAGATGACCCTGAAGGAGAATTAGAGCGAGTATGGGGAGAACTGCAAGCAAGTCATACAGATGATTGGTTGCTCAGAATAGAGATTTTCGAATTACTCGAGGGTAATGACTGGTTACCTTTAGCTAAACAAGAAGTGGAAACTGAATTAGAACGATTGAAAGATAGAAGTGAAGAGTTGAAGACGTTAATCGATAGAGGTAAAAAAGTTGCTAGTCATGCAGAATTAGTAAAAAATTAGAACTGAAAAGCCGCTCTGGAATAATGGTAGTTCGTTATTCTAGGGCGGCTTTTCTTAATCCTTTATGGTACCTAACTCACTTAAAAAGTGGTTCCGATCTTCGGGCTTCTCTATATCGTCTGCCGCCCGCATTGCAAGGTCATAATACTTCTCGGACATCGTCTTAAATTTGCTTACTTTATATGCACGGGCCAGCGCTTCATAGGCAAATGCTAAATCGAAATCACCAATATCGTTTTCTTCACAGTATCCTAGACACATTTCAGCATGATATAAAGCGCTCTCGCCCATTTGGAGTAGGGCATATACTCTTGAAATTTGCCATTCCCCTCTAGCTAATTCAATGGGAGTGCCGATCTGTCCCCAGTGGAATCTCGAAGCATGTGCTTGGTGGATCATGAGTAAATCTTCTTCTTTCGAGCGATTGACTTTATCGATCAAGTCCCATGTCAGATTGAAGTTGCTAACAGCTTCTTCTTTATGCCATTGTTCTTTGCCTTTTTCATCTACTGTTTCCAAAAAATCACCTCTCATTGTGTCTAGTGCAAGGCTTCGTCAACCTCATCCATTACTTCGTCAATTACATAATTATTTTTACCTCGTTTTTTTGCTACGGCCATTACGCTATCTGCTTGAGTTAAAACTTCTTGGAAGGTGTCATATGAACCTGCGTTGCGGACTACACCGATTGAGAATGTCAATGTTAGTGGCTCGTTACCTACAAGGTGAGGTTCGGCCATAGAATCAATGATGACATCTAATAACTTAATGAACTCTAAGTCAGAGATTTTGTCAAAAAGTAAGATGAATTCGTCTTGTTCTAAACGAACGACTTTACCATATCCCCTTAATAGGATTTTTAATCGACTAGCTGCTTGGATCATGATTTGGTCTCCAACTTCATGTCCATATGAATGGTTCACTTGTATGAAGTGATCAAAATCGAGATAACAGATAGATTGGAATCCACGGTCTTCTTTACGGTAGTCATTGAATAATCGTTCTAAATAATGACGGTTATGCGCGTTGGTCAGAGAATCGGTCAGCAACTGCTTTTCCAGGTCTATCACATGTGAGAAGAAAGTTGCCATCGTTCTTAATAAATCAACATCTTTTTGCAAGAATTCATGGGGGTGGTTATGTAGAGCACATAATGTTCCGTAACAATTTCCATTTTTCAAAACAATGGGCACTCCTAAGAAACTTTGGATATTAGCTTCTTTTGTGATTGCCATACTAAAGGCTTCTTTATTGTACTTAGTATCTGGGATAATTACTGGCTCACGGTCAGTATCAGCTACGAACTTTCAATACATATCTAGACGAGCTTGTGTAATCCCCTCTTGGACCATCAGCTCCTTACGATTGAAAGCTTTCATGATATGGCTTTCGTTATTCTCCCAATTGGCAATACAAAAGGAATTAACCTCAATAAATTGGCTGACCAATTTGAGGAGTTCTTCACCCGCGTGCTCTACACTCTGATACTTGGTTTTAAAGTTGTTGAACATTGATAAGCACCCCGCGTTCCATTCGGAATATTCTGATAGCATATTATGATACAATTGTATCATATTTGAAGTAAGCAGATATTAATCTCAAGAAAATAATTGTATATATTTGTCGTGTGATTTAGTAAGGGGGAAAGGCATGAACACAGGAACTCTGATTTTTTTAATTGTTATGGGGTTTGCGTTACTGATTCATGGTGGATTGGCATACCTAATCGTTAAGAAAAAAGAGTATAGTTTACTGTCCGGTTTTTCAAATAGGCCTGAAGAAGAGAAGGAATATTTGAAATCAAGTGGTTATACCGATGCTGTTGAAAAAATGTTGAAGTACACGTTTTATTTTTTGTTATTCATCACTATAGCTGGCGTCGTTCAAGTCCCTTATATTTTTGAAATAGGAATAGCCCTTTTTCTAATAGTAATCATGAGCTGGACGATCTACATACAGAAATATGAGGTTCCTAGAAAGCGAAAAAAAGCTTATTGGCTAACAGGTAGTATTACTGGGGTTGTTTTCATAGGGGTAGCTGTTTTGACGTATGTCGGTTTGAAAGATCCCGTAGTTACAATAGATGATGAATCATTCGAAGTGTCAGGGGTTTATGGAGTAGAATGGGAATTAGAAGAGGTTGAAGAAGTTCAGTTACTAGATGAGTTACCAGAGGTTATAGCACGAACAAATGGATTCGCCTTTTCGGGTGTTTTAAAGGGTAATTTTTTGTTGGAAAAGCCTTATGGCGGAGGTAAATTGTTTGTAAGGACTGAAAGCTCTCCTTATTTATACGTAGAAAGCCAAGAGGAGTATTTGATTGTCAATCATAAAAGCAAGGAAATCACAGAAGGTTGGTTCGATGAATTAAATGGAAATTGAAAGGAGACTAATGATGGGCTTTACTAGGGAAGTAGTAGTCAAGGCACCTGTAGAAGAGGTGTTTGAAGTAGTGTCTAATTTTAAGCACGCAGAAGAAGCGATGGATCATGTGACCGGTGTAGAAATTCTTACGGACGGTCCAATAGGAGTTGGAACTGAAATAAAAGAGACCCGTCAAATCAAAAAATTTGAAGCTAGTTCGGTTTTGAAGGTAACTGAATATGAAAAAAATCGCCGTTTTGTCGTTCAAAGTGAACAAAATAATCTTCTATTAGAATACGTCTATATTTTTAAAGAAGTTAAAGAAGGTACAAGGGTTGAATTTGAAGGAAAAATTAATACTAAAGGAATCCGAAATCGACTGATGAAGCCACTTATCACTTATATCATTAAAAAAGAAGACAGCGAGCACTTGAATCAAATGAAAAAATTTGTCGAAAATCGCTCCGATCAAAAAACTGACGAGTGATTACGATAAAGCTCACATGGGAAATGTATGAATAGGTAAAATTCTGAGGAGGTTAAATCATGGAACGACTATCAGATGAACAGATCGAACAGGAATTGGATAAACTGCCCGAGTGGAAGCTAGTAGATGAAAAATGGATTCGAAGAAGATATAAATTCGAAAATTATTTGCACGGAATCGAATTCGTGAGTGGGGTAGCAGCGTATTCAGAAGGTCAGCAGCATCACCCAAACATTGCAATCGATTATAAAGTGGTTACACTTAAAATATCTTCTTGGGAAAAAAGAGGACTTACCGATTTAGACTTTGAAATGGCCCATCACTTTGATGAGTTGTATGAGCAAAAAGAAAAATAATAGTGAAACACCGTCTGGCACAGCTAGACGGTGTTTTTTCATCCAGGTCGTCAGAAAGCGAACCAAGGGTGAGTTCAACTATCTTTAAATAATAAAAATGAACGATAACAGAGCCTTCATGATAACAAGTGATCATTTGAAGTCATTTTATCTATAGAATTAAATATCCGATGAAGACTCCTACTGCTCCGAATAGTAATGCGAATCCGATATTCCAAGCTGTCAGCTGATACGGATTACGTTTAAAGTATTGGTTAAGCATCGTAATTGGCACATTGAATGTTCCAGTCATATCATTTGCTACGACCGAAATAATCATCACCACCGAAACACTAAGCGGATTGATCGTATCTAGAAAAGGGGTGACGAAAATTCCTTGAAGACTCAATGTCACCAAAGGGTGAAAACCGAAAAACGCTAGAATCATTGAGCTGAACATCAAGACGATCAACAGGATTAATGGAGATTCCTCCATCCAAGCAATTGAATCGAAGACACCTTCAAAGATCCCGGTAACCTCCACGATTTCGTTAAAAACCCCAACTGGAACCAATAACATGACGAAATTCTGCATCGTCCAAATGTGATCTCCCCACACTTCCTGGTTGTAACGGATGAATGTACGAAGCTTATTGATCATAATCGACCAAAAGATCGTGTAAGGGACAATGATTAGAACAATCGCTTCAAAAAATTCGAGCCCAATTATGAAATGAACTGCAGAAGCGGTACCAATGAAGAAGATCAGAAAAGCTCCTAAATGTGACAGCTTTCTCATGTTTTCTGAGGCCTGACTTGTACTCGAACTTTCAGAAGTGAGTTCATGCTTTCGATATTTAAAGTATCCCAATGCTAATTCAGATAGGACCATTATAAGAGAAAAGACAAATAGAATCGGTAACAGATGTAAATAGGATGCTCCTGTAATTGCAACTACTAAAGCGATATATACTTCGATAGGACTCCAAACATTCGCTGCAGCAAAAGGTCTTAAAATACCTCTAGTAGCGAATTGATGGGTGATTTTGTCATTGAAGATAGCTGTTTTGGCTTGAATAAATCGATAAACTAAAGGTATTGTCGATAGAAAGATGAAGATCGTCAGGACATAACTCGTTAAGTAGGATTTGACGTAAAACTTTCCTAAGTTTGGTGTATTAGATTTAAGTACATCATACATGGATTGGTCGTACTTTCCGACAATCATGAAGTGATTGATGAAAGGAATCAAGTATAAAAGTGACAACAATAGACCCATCGAAGTGAAATAGTAAACCAGCTCTGCATACTCCAATTCGAATATAAAAAACAGAAGGAATGAGATGATCGTAAAAATGATTCCAATCATTTGGTATGTTCTAGTAGCCCCTTTAAACGAAATTAGCAGGGCAAGCATCCCGACGACGCCTTGGGTAAATAACAATATCTCAGAATCTATAAAAAGAAGGAGGATATAAATGAGTACAAACCCAGTGTAAGTATGAAACTGTAACCTTTTCATCTGATCCCCTCCTTATATCCACTACCATCCTATCAAACGAATGATTCAACTCCAATGGTTTAGAATATCCATTGTTATAGTTCAATTGAATGTCCTTAAGCTGTGATTTTTGCAAAAATCACATTCAATTGAACTATTTTCAAAAAAAACCTCAAAAAATATGATTTTTTTTCGAATATTAAAAAAGTAATCTTATAAAACTATATAGTTTCCATTTTTTTCAATTAATCAGAAGAAAAGTTTACCTGTTAATCAATTTAATCCTACTATTAAACTAGGACTTGTAGATATATGGATGTTTGTATATCTAAAGATATAAATAATTGGTAAGTTTGACCGATTCCTAGTATGGTAGTAATGGTTTATTCTAGCAATAAGATTTAGTCAAGCAAACTGAATAGTTGCTGCATCTCGATAATGGCAAAACTGGTGAAAACCAGTGACGCAAAGCTACAGGGGCTTCTGTGCATCACGCACAATGCCAGCCAGTTACCGAAGGAACAGGGATCTATGCAAACAAAGCGAAAACCTCCCATCTAAGAGCCAGTGGAAGTGTATTTCGTGGACTTTTCATAGACAATAACCCCGCCTATCGGTAATGGCGGGGTTATTTTTATATCCAGGAGGTGAAATTCTTACGTGAAAATCGTTAACCTGAGTAACAATCAAGTTGTTGGTGACAATGTCCAACAAGCCTACACCTTTTTCAAGAGGTTGAAAGGGCTCATGTATACAAAAGAATTACCATCAGGGAACGGTTTACACATTAAACCCTGCCAGTCGGTGCATTCCTATTTCATGCGGTATCCCATTGACGTCATTTACATTAACAAATCACAAGAAGTGGTTGCCTTAGACATTGGGCTATTGCCGAATAAAATCGGGAAGCGACGAAAAGATGCTGAATCAGTGATCGAAGTAACTGCTGGAACTATCGTGGATACGGACACGGCGATCGGTCACCAACTAAACATTATATTTTAAGGGAGAGATTAAAGTTATGAAACAATTTTTTGAGAACTTTTTAAGAGAAGAAGATGGACAAGGTATGGCTGAGTACGCGTTGATTTTAGGAGTTTTAGCAGTTGGAGTTGTAGCAGTATTGATTACGTTTGGAGATGCAATTATTGATGCGTTTAATGATGTGATTGCTAAATTCGATGAAACACCAACTGGAACAGATTCTACAACAGGATAATAATTTTTACCCCCTAATTAATAAATAGATTTGGAAAGGAGGAGAACCATGACGTTGATTAATTTGCTCTTATTTATTGTGTTACTTATCTGTGTCGTGACAGACGTGAAAAATCGAAAAATCTACAATAACGTATTACTACCAGCTTTAGTTTTGGCTCTCCTCCTTAATCCAATCAGTTTTGGTCTAGAAGGATTGATGAATGCTTTTCTAGGTTTGCTTTTAGGTTTCGGAATTCTATTGATTCCATATCTGATGGGTGGAATGGGTGCTGGAGATGTGAAGTTATTAGCGGTGATCGGTGCGATTAAAGGACCGGCTTTTGTTTTTGCTACGGCGGTTTATATGGCATTGATCGGAGCGGTGATCGGTTTAGCGATCTTGCTGTTCAGAGGTGGGTTTTTCAACCGTATGAAATCTTTCTTTCGTGCTCTATTCAACATGAGATATGGAATGAATCTTGATCTTCCAGAGAAACAATCGTTTCAGAAAACGTTCCCCTACGGTGTAGCGATCGTTGGCGGAGCGGTTGTTTCGTTTTTCTTTGGCGGAGTGGTGATTTAGATGAGGCTTCGCCGTGACCAGAAGGGACAATCGATTGTTGAGTTTTCGTTGATCATACCTTTATTAATGATTATTTTAGTAGGAGTATTCGATGTTGGACGGATGATGTATTCCTATACTGGTTTGCACTTCACTGCTCAAGAAACCGTTCGTCTAGGTGGTTTCGGTTATCAGGACAGTGAAATTGTGGAATTTGCTCACAACAATTTTCAAACGGGTGATTCGGATAAGCTTGAAGTGTCGGTTTCTCCAGATGATGCAAGCCGAAAGTCAGGAGAGTATGTAACGGTCACCTTGACTTACCCAGTAGAACCATTCACCCCTTTTGCTAAACAAATATTCGACGGTGCGGTCCAGCTCACTGCTGATTCAACGATTCGAGTAGAGTGAAGGAGAGTATAAGTGATGAATTTCAAGTCTTTCTTTAAAAATGAAAGAGGGCACGCAGCGGTGATCGTCACATTTTCTTTTACAGCTCTCTTGGCGATGACAGGCTTAGTAGTGGATGGTGGCATGCTGTACATGACAAAGACACATTTGCAAAAAACCGCCAATGCAAGTGTGTTGTCGGGGGCGCAAGAACTGACAGCTGACGATGAACTGACTGTAAGGCAAATAGTCGATGAAACCCTGGGTCACCATGAAGAGTTAGATTCGTTCTCAGGTATTATCATTAATTTGGACGAAAAAGTGACATTGGAGCTACAGAAACCAGTTAACACAGTATTCATGAAATTATTCGGTATCGATTCGATTGATGTGGAGGCGCGAGCCACTGCCAGTTTAGGAAAGATGGGAAGAGCGATTGGAGCTGCACCCTTGGGAATCGATGAATCCGTTCAACTTAATTACGGAGAAGAATACTCATTGAAAGTCGATGCTGGCGATTCAGATACAGGAAACTTCGGGGTCCTCGCTTTGGATGGTCCAGGGGCTCAAACTTATGAGCAGACGTTGCTATGGGGATCAGATTATGAACTTACTGTGGGAGATGTACTTGATACACAGACGGGTAATATCGCAGGTAAAACGAGAAGTTCTGTGGAAGAGTTGGTAAACAGTTGTGAAAACATGTACGAACGGGATTGTAGACGCATTCTTCTTATACCTGTTTATAAACCTTACAATCATGATCAGAATCAAATGCAACAAGTTGAAATTACGGGGTTTGCTTATTTTTATATTTCAGAAGCCATGAGTCACGATGATGATACGATCCGTGGAACTTTCATAGAACGTACGGGAACAGGTTTTGAATTAGACGAAGCGGTAGAACGTGGAGCATTTACAGTAAGACTGACGGAGTAGGTGACAGATATGCAATCAAAATTATTATTTCTTGTAGCGATCCTAATGGCACTCATTACGACCGCTATTTTTTTCTATTCTACACAGAACGAAGCAACAGAAACGGATGAAGAGGAAATTCCTATGGTCGATGTAGTCGTAACGACTTCAGCCATACAGGAAAACCAAACGATCACTTCAGAGGATGTCATGTTGGAGTCGGTTCCTGAGGAGCAAGCACATCCATCAGCTATTCGAACTACTGAAGACGCAGTTGGCAAATTCACCACTACAACATTAGAGTCTGACGAAATTGTCCTTCAACACCGGTTGAAGTCTGATAAGGACGAACAGGAACTTATTTCCAGAAAAGTCCAAGAGGGTCAGCGAGGGGTTTCAATCGGAACAGACATGGTACGCTCAGTATCCAATTTAATAGATCCAGAAGATCGGGTAGATATTATCTTTACATATTCAGAGGAAGAGGAAAGTGAAGAAGACGAAGAGGCTGATTCTGAGATAATAACTGAATTATTATTGGAAAATGTACGAGTGTTAGCGGTTGGACGTGAAATGGTTTCAAATTCAGCTGGAGAAGAGTTTGCAGAGTATAGTTCGATTACTCTAGAACTGACCCCTGAAGAAGCTGTAGGGCTGGTTAATTCTAGTGAACGCGGTACGATTCACTTCACCGTACACTCAAGAATCAACCAAAATGACGAAGAAGATGACTCATAAACGTAGCAAGTTGGTAAGTAGTAGGAGGAACTAATGATGGCAGACCAAGAGAACGAAAACAAACGAGGGGAAATCATCGCTGTATCGAGTGCCAAAGGTGGTGTCGGTAAAACAATCATTGCAACTAACCTGGCATTAGCACTAAAAAAGAAAAATGTTGAGGTAGCATTGATCGATGGCGAGTTTCAATTTGGTGATATCGGACTGGCGCTAGATATCCAGCCTTCTTTTACTATAAAGGATCTATCGGAAGAAATTGATCGCATAGACGAACATAACGTAACGAATTATATGACTCGTCACGAATCAGGCGTCCACGTTCTTTCAGCCCCTGATCGTCCAGAATTCGCAGAACTCATAACTACTGAAGTAATCCAGAAGTCACTCCAGGCACTGACCAAGAATTTCGATTATATCGTCGTTGATGCAGGTCATGGAATCAAGGATTCTACGATTGATTTCATCGAAGCAGCTGATCGGGTCATAGCGGTAACGACACTTGAAGTATCATCACTAAAAAATACTAAACTATTAATCGAAACCATTCATCAATTGGAACTGCAAGATAAGCTTAACTTAGTTGTGAATCGATATAATATGGAAAGTTTGATCAAGCCTGATGAAGTCCCTAGCATGCTTAGAATTTCTGAAGCGGATTACATTCCTAACAATTTCAAGATGGCTGCGCAGTCAATGAACTTAGGTATTCCGCTTGTCACAAGCCGTACGAAATCGGATATATCAAAGAGTATATTTAAAATGGCAGAAGGAATCATTTCTAACCAAGGTGGCTCCAGATTAGGTAACAAGCCATCGATCATTGGTAAAATGTTTTCAAAAAAATAAGGGGAGGATACAGCGATGAGTTTACTTGAACGACTTCAGAATAAACAGGGTGATACTTCGGTAAAAAAAGAAGACAGCCAACTGAAAAATGATCAGAAAACCACCGAAGAAAAACGTTCAGAAGCTACGCAAAAGGTGGATCCTCCGACTAATCCTGTAGAGAAAAAAGTGCCAAAGTTGAAGACGAATGCCCAGCCAGTACGTGATGAAAAACATATAGCCTTAAAGAATATGATCCATAAAGAAATATTAAAAGAGATTAAAGGTGACCAGGATCCTGAAGACTTGGTACATAAAGTGGAAGAATTCGCTGTTGAAATGATCCGGGATAACGAACAATTCAGAACGGTCGATCGTAAAAAAGTGATAGATGAACTTGTCAACGACTTGACTGGATTCGGACCGATTAATCCCCTTTTAAACGACCCAGAAGTAACGGAAGTCATGGTTAATGGACCGAACCAAGTATATTGTGAGCGTTCGGGAAAGATTGTTCATACTGACATTACGTTTCGTGATGATGAACATGTCATGCATGTCATCGAGAAAATCGTCGCGCCGATTGGACGTAGAATCGACGAAAGTAGCCCGATGGTCGATGCGAGACTCCCTGATGGCTCGCGTGTAAATGCTATTATACCTCCCCTTGCCTTAAATGGACCTACAATCACCATCCGAAAGTTTGCAGTGGATCCTTTTACAATCGACGATTTAGTAAGTTTCGGGACGCTGACTCAAGAGATGGCGACTTTTCTAGATGCTTGTGTAAAAGCGCGATTGAATGTCTTCGTCAGTGGAGGAACCGGTTCTGGTAAAACGACGACCTTGAACGTTCTTTCTGGTTTCATTCCTAATGATGAAAGGATTGTCACCATCGAGGATGCAGCGGAATTACAAATGGGTCAGGATCATGTTGTCTCGCTAGAATCACGCCCTCCAAACATCGAGGGGACCGGCGCGATTACGATTCGTGACTTAGTTAGAAACTCTCTGCGGATGCGTCCAGACCGTGTCATCATCGGTGAGGTTCGAGGTGCGGAGGCCCTGGATATGCTACAAGCGATGAACACAGGGCATGATGGTTCCCTTGCTACAGGGCACTCGAACAGCCCGAGGGATATGTTGTCACGTCTTGAGACAATGGTCCTTCTAGCAGGAGTCGAACTTCCGATCAAAGCGATCCGTGACCAGATTTCTGGTGCGATCGATGTGATCATCCAGCAGTCCCGTTTAAAAGATGGTTCTCGTAAGATTGTTAAGATTACAGAAGTCCAAGGAATGGAAGGAGATATCATCGTACTGCAAGATATCTTCGAATTCGAACAGACGGGCATCGATGACCACGGAAAAATACAAGGAGCGCTTGTTCCAACTGGAGTAAGACCGAAGTTTTATGAGCAACTCGAACGTGCGAATTTAAACATCCCTGCTAATGTCTTTGTGAGAGAAGAGGAGTGGTAGGGATGAGTGGGTTGGTTTTATTATTAGTATTTGTGACCTCTATTCTATTTTTTCTAGCTGTATTCAACGCGCTATTTTTTAAGAACAAACAGATGAAGAAAAGGGTCCAGCAATATATTTTCGAAGAAGAACATACCCCTGAATCAAAAGAGAAGATGAAGCCTGTTGTTGAATTCAGACTAGCAAAGGAAAGAATTCGTAAAAACCTTCGAAAAAAAGATAAAGCTTCTAAGATCGAGATGAAACTTCATCAAGCTGGAATGCCCATCAGCCCTGAAGAGTTTATTATGTTCCAGTGGATTTCAATAGCTCTTACTGCAGGGATATTATATTTGTTCGTGGAACAGTGGCCGGTATTGATCATCGGAGCTATTATAGGTTTCATCATTCCAAAAGTTGTTGTCGCTCATAGAAGGAAGAAGCGAATCGATAAATTTAATGATCATTTGTCGGAAATGATCTCTTCGATTGTCAGTGCACTGCGCGCGGGGTTCAGCTTTGCTCAAGCTTTACAGAATGTGGAGAGGGAAGCACCTTCGCCAGTAAGAGAAGAAGTTCAGCAATTGTTGAAAGAGATGCAGTACGGTTCGTCTTTAGAAGAATCTTTAAACCGAATGAAAGACCGAGTGCCAAGTGAAGATTTGGACTTAATGATCCAAGCGATTGTCATTCAACGTCAAGTCGGAGGAAACTTAGCGATTGTACTTGAGAAAATCGTCCATACCATTCGTGAACGAGTGAAAATCCAAGGTCAGATTAAAACCCTGACAGCGCAAGGTCGTATGTCTGGAGTTGTTGTGGGAGCATTGCCTGCAGTACTTGCGGGATTATTGTTCCTTGTCAATCCGGAATATATGATGGTTCTATTTACGACCCCTATTGGTATTGCTCTATTAATCTTTGCTGGGATTTCGTCAATCATAGGATTTATCTTCATCCAAAAAATTACGACGATCGAGGTGTGAATACATGGTAACAATGCTATATATTTTGACTTTGTTTTTCACCTTAGGAGGAATGGTACTACTTTGGCGGGAGCGGAAATCTAAGGTTCAAAGCAGACGTCTTTTAATTGAAGGTATGGGCCAAGAAGACGAAATAGATGACCCTTTAGAAAATAAACGCTCGTCTTTAATGGAAAGGCTTGTCCAGCCAAAATGGAAGCAATTTAAACGAAGTTTCAGGAGAAGCATGCCTGATCAGAAGCAAGAGAAGATGGAACTCAAGCTTTTGCGTGCAGGTAATCCGATGGGAATGACCCCATTTGAGTATAGGGTAGGACAACTAGTTCTGTTTGTTGCATTTCCTATGCTAGGATTTCTATTAGCGTGGTTAGGAAACCTATCGTTCGGAAGAACCTTCTTAATTGTTTTATTGATGGCAGGTTTGGCAGCTTATCTTCCTTACGTTTATTTAAAAATGAAGGCGGCTAAACGAAGTACTCAAGCTGTAAGAGAGTTGCCCGACTTCATCGATCTGATGGCTGTTAGTATGGAAGCGGGGTTAGGCTTCGATTCTGCTTTGAGTAAGGTGGTTTCGAAACAATCTGGCGTTCTTTCAGAAGAATTCCAGCGTTGCTTAGAGGAATTAAAGTTAGGTAAGACACGAAAGGAAGCATTATCTGGCGTTCGTGAAAGAGTTCAGGTAGATGATGTGAAGCTGTTGATTGGTAGTATCATTCAGGCAGAGCAGCTCGGGGTAGGAATGGTACAAATATTACGGGTCCAATCGGAAGAGGTACGCCAGCGCCGTAAACAACGTGCGGAAGAAGAGGCGATGAAGGCCCCGATCAAAATGTTGTTCCCTCTGGTCATTTTTATTTTTCCGTGTATCTTCGTTGTCTTGTTAGGTCCTGCAGTCATACAAATCATGGACGTCTTTTCGCAATAAAAAGAGTAGCATATCTTAAGGTTGGGAAATGTATAGGGTGGAGGTGTTGAAATGGAAAATCACTTTAATTCTGTTGAGGAGATCGATCAATGGATTGACGACAAGCCCCTTGCATTGCTTTATATTTTTGGAGAGAGATGTAGCGTTTGTCATGGGCTGCAGCCTCAAGTTCAGAATGTCATCGAGCGCTATCCAAAAGTTGAAATGAAGCAAGTCAATGTCAATAAAGTTCCTGATGTTGCAGGCAGGTTCTCGATTTTCACTGTACCAGTAGTGTTACTGTTTGTGGACGGAAAAGAGTATGTTCGGGAAGCTCGCGTAGTCCCAATGGAACCTTTTGAAGAGAAAATCAACAAAATTTATACCAATTATTTGGGGTAGACCACCTCAAATTCTTCGCAGACGACTAACATGTCTTCATGAAATTGCTCATTAAAAACTTCGAGTTCATTTGTGAAAAAATCCACATGTACTCGGTGCCAATACTCATAACTCTTATCTCCTTCTCCTTCTTTGAAAGCAAAGCTTTTAGGAACCTCGTTGAATGGAATCACATCCACCTTTGTCGTTTGGACAATAACTTCTGCATTTCCATCCCAATCGGTTATTACATTATATTGACCGTTTGTAGGAATAGGCTCGTTCCCGATTTCATACATACGATATAGAGAGCATGTGGCAGTTTTGTCCCCTTTTTTTACTAACTCTGCTAACTCTTTGGCTGTATCGGCATCATTCGCAAATGGCCATGCTTCAAAAGTAGCTTGATCTCTTTTTCTCTCATTTAATGTTTTTAAAAAGTTTTCCCACATTTCATTCACAGAATGTTTACTCATTACCTCACCTACAGTCTTTGGAGTGTGTTATTTTTATAGTAACGCTACATTGAATCAAGGAGGATATTTTTTTATGAACTCATACAGTAAAGTCTTAATACGTGTTGCCGCAGCATTTGCTTTAGTCGGAGCATTTATAGGTTCCCATATGGCAGGTTCGGGTGGGTATGAATTCCGTACCGTACATGCTCATATCCTGGTTGTCGGTTGGCTGAGCCTTTTCGCCTGGGCAGTATTTTATAAAGTCTTCCATCCGATGAGAACGAAATTAGCCACAACGCATGTGTGGACCTCGATCATTGGCGCAATTGGTTTATCGACTGGAATGTTTGTATACTATGTGAGACCATTTGGTTTACCTGATGCTTTCGTTACGGTTTACTTCATCGTGGGTGGTACGACGATGCTAGTTAGTTTTATATTATTCTTCATCATCACTTTCAGAAAATTGGACGTATGATAAGGGGCGCTATTAAAGCGCTCTTTTTTATGGTCTTAAATTTGCATGTTAATTGCGTCATTATTCCACCAAAAACATGCAAAACCCAAACATTTAATGGGTTGAATTACGCCATTTTACTTTTACCAAATTTTATCCGTAGTTATTTCATGAAAAAAGCGCAATTTATTAAATAGTAATACCCAATTGATACATATATTAGGAGCTTATCCGTAACTATCTGCTAGTAAGCGAGTAAAATTCACTTTTTACAAACTAATATCTCTAGATGAACGGTAATCCTTTCGCAGTACTTCAGATCAGCTGGGTCTGTGTTCCACGTCAAAGGAGTCATCTTTATCAGGTTTTCGAACATTTGGGGATTGATCTCAGCTTTATAATGGACTGTTTTTCGCTCTATAAGCGTAAAATGCTCCGACAAATGATCAACTGTCTTTTCGTTGGAATATGCATCGTGGCCGACCTGTGCTCGTAACTCTTCTAAATATTTCTCTCCTGGCACCACTTTAATCAAGTTACTTTCTTCATTCATCACTCGCTTGAATTCGTCATAATTTGCTGGTGATAATATATTAAGTAAGAAATCTACTGAATGTGGTTGGAGTGGTATGTTAGCAAGGTCAGCAACTATCCAAGTAGCCTGGGTATATGAACGGGCTGCTACTTGAATACCCTCTTTAGCAATATCCATTCCGATAGGTTTGACTTCTTCATTTAATTGGTCTGATAGACGAACGAGGTGAGATCCTTCCCCAGTACCAGCATCTAAAATAACGGACGGTTGCTTAGAGTTTTGTAACTTATAAATCACCTCATGTAACCCATCGATCAACCCATCATAAAAGCCTGATTGACATATATCTTGCCTGGATTCGAATAACTCCTTACTGTATTTCGTTTTTTTATGTTGTTGGACCATATGCAAATAACCTTGTTTAGCGAGGTCGAACTGGTGGTTTTCCTCACAAACGAGTTTTGATAAATCTTCAATTTTCATTTCACTTCCGCAAACTGGACATTTAAAAATGGAAATTACTCCACTGATGGTTCGAGCTGCGAAACTTTTTTTGCTCTCTTTTCTCATACGCTACATCCTTGTGTTTTCTAATCTTTAATAGAATTATCAATTTATAGGACCAATCTATTAGAATCAATTGTACCATCTATGAGTGGAAGTTTTGTGAAAATTTTGTTTGAATTATATTTAAGTAGGGAAATGGTATTTTATATTTTGGACTTTTACCCTATACTGTGTCCCCTAAAACAAAGAGGTGAACATATTTGATTGAAATCAAGCAATTAACGAAGCAATTTGAGGATGGGACGACAGCATTGAGCGAAATCGATGTAGATATCCAGGCCGGAGAATTGACTTGTATCATCGGACCAAGTGGCTGCGGTAAAACGACATTATTAAAGCATATCAATCGGTTAATTTCTCCAACATCAGGTGATATACATATTGATGGAGAATCGATCTATGATAAAGATGTCGTTGAGTTGAGACGCTCGATTGGTTACGTGATTCAGCAAATCGGATTATTTCCTCACATGACGATAGCAGAAAACATTACAGTAGTTCCCAAGTTACTTGGATGGTCTAAGGAAAAACGGACCCACCGAGTTGAAGAGATGCTCGAGATGGTAAAGCTTGAGCCTGAAGTATTCAAAGATAGGTATCCACTTGAATTGAGTGGTGGACAACAACAACGAGTAGGTGTGGCACGCGCGCTTGTAAGCAACCCTAATATCATTTTGATGGACGAGCCGTTCAGTGCGCTTGACCCCATTAGTAGAGAGCAGTTACAAGACCATTTGAAGGAACTTCACCACCGTCTGAAGAAGACTATTGTATTCGTGACTCATGACATGGATGAAGCCTTGAAAATTGCGGATCGTGTGGTCATATTGCGTTCGGGAGAAGTTGAACAAATTGGAACCCCTGAAGAAGTGTTGAGACAACCTGCTTCTGATTTCATAAGGTCCTTCCTAGGTGAAGAACGGATTACTAGGTTCATGAGAACAAGTAGTCAGACCATCAGGAATTACGAAGAGTGGTTGATTTCAAGTTATCACGGAGAATCTGTAGAGATGGATGACTCGACACAAATTGATGAATTGATACCTTACTTTATTGAGAAGAACTACCAATCTGTCAAAGTCACACAAGAAGGGCGAGTGAAGGGTTATTTGACTAAAGACCGTTTGCTTGAAGCTCTGGCAAGTGAGAGAGGTGATCATTCATGAATGAGTTTTTCGGTGGTATCAAAGATTCCATCAATAAGTTAATAGACGCAGTTAAGGAGTTCCTTGAAGTTGTCGAAAGTAGACAAGAACTGATACAGACTGCTTTTGTCGAGCACTTATGGTTATCGTTCATTGCCATCTCAATCGCGTGTCTGATTTCCTTACCCTTAGGTATTTGGATTGCACGTGTTAAAAAGATAGCTGAACCAATGATTGGTGTAACGGCCATATTGCAAACGATTCCAAGCTTAGCGTTATTCGGCTTTTTAGTCCCTATGATCGGAATTGGGACAAACACCGCATTAATCGCTTTGACGATCTATGCGTTACTACCTATTGTTCGAAACACATATACAGGAATCTCGCGTGTCGATAGTTCCATGATAGAAGCAGCCAGTGCGATGGGGATGACTACAAGTCAACGTTTGTGGCGTGTTGAATTTCCGCTCGCCTTACCTTTCATTATGGCTGGTATTCGAACGGCAACTGTACTCACCGTGGGTGTAGCAACGCTGGCGACTTTTGTTGGTGCGGGCGGCCTAGGTGACGTCATTTACCGTGGATTACAATCTTATAATCAACATTTGATACTAGCAGGTGCCATCCCTGTAGCGATTTTAGCTATTTTATTCGATTTAGTATTGAAGTTTTTTGAAAAGAGGTCTACGCCGAAAGGTATGCAGATCAAATAAAGTGGAACTTGAATTAAAGGGAATGAAGGGAGAATTTTAGATGAAAAAAAATATTGCAGTATTATTTACAGCTATATTATTAATTGGGTTACTTAGTGCTTGTGGTGTACTTGGAGGAGGGTCTGATTCAGATTCTGAATCTGGAGGTACAGTAACCATTGGTGGTAAGCCTTGGACTGAGCAGTATATCTTACCTTATATTATCGGGATTCACTTGGAAGAAAACACTGACTTTGATGTGCAGTACGAAGAAGGACTTGGTGAAGTAGCAATTCTGACACCTGCAATTGATGATGGTGACATCGATGTTTACGTTGAATATACGGGAACTGGATTAGAAGCGGTACTGAATGAACAAGCGGAAGAAGGAGAATCTGCCGATAGTGTTTACGACCGTGTGAAGGAAGGTTATGAAGAGGAGTTCAATGTCACTTGGTTAGAACCATTAGGTTTTGAAAACACATATACTCTGGCATACCACCCCGACAGTGGATATGATGCTGACACTTATTCTGACTTAGTAGAAACCTCGAAAAATGAAGATATGATTTTCGGGGCTCCACATGCCTTTTATGAGCGTGAAGGTGATGGTTACGATGCGATGCTAGAAGTTTATCCTTTCGAATTTACCGAAACAGAAAGTTTAGACGCAAATGTCATGTATGAAGCATTAGAAAGCCAAGAAGTTGATTTAATCCCTGCCTTTACAACTGATGGAAGAATAGAACGATATAATTTAGAAACAACTGAAGATGATCAAGGGTTTTTCCCTAAATACGATGCTGTTCCACTTGTTCGACAAGAAGCGTTGGATGAGAACCCTGGTTTAAAGGAAGCGATCAACGAATTAGCGGGACAGATCTCTGAAGAAGAAATGCAAGAAATGAACGCGCGTGTTGATATTGATGGGGATGAACACCAAACAGTTGCACGTGAGTTCTTAAAAGAAAAAGGTATTATTGAATAAGTTCTAACAGACTAGAACAATTGAATAATAATCGTCCAGTTAAGGAAACCCTTACTGGGCGATTTTCATATTGAAAAGGTGGGAAGCGTGATGAAAGTTTATGATTCACCTGAAAAATTTCAGGAGAAATTGCTTAAAGATTATGATTCGAAAAATGATAAAGAAGGAATCAAGGGTAGACGCTTAGCAGAGCGTTTATATTTGTTATCTAAGATTGGGTGGACTGAGGACGGTGGTAGCCGTCGAATGTCATTTTCAAAGGAAGAATGGGATGCTAAAGAACTTTTAATGAAATGGATGGAAGAAGTGGGCTTAAAAGTAAGGATGGACGGTGCTGGAAATGTTTTTGGGCGATTTGAAGGAAAAAATCCTGAAAGAGTCGTCATGTCTGGGTCTCACTTAGATAGCGTACCTAATGGCGGTCACTTCGATGGACCTTTAGGTGTGTTAGCCGCACTTGAAGTTGCTTCAGCATGGAAAGAATCTGGCTATCAGCCAGAAAAATCTTTTGAAGTCGTATGCTTCACAGACGAAGAAGGGGCCAGGTTCAATGGTGGTATGCTAGGGAGTCAGGCTTTTGTTGGTGAACTTGATATAAACGAAGAAAAGAAGCGTGTAGATTTTGATGATGAACCTTTCGAAAAAGTACTGAATCAGCGAGGGTTAACTCCAGAAGGGTTTGTTGGAGCGAAGGGTGAGCTAGATGAAATTGATGCATTTTTAGAAGTTCATATTGAACAAGGGAAGAGACTTGAGAAAAAAGAACTCCCTGTGGGGGTAGTTACAGGGATCGCAGGTCCTTCTTGGTTAAATGTGAGATTCATAGGAGAAGCGGGTCATGCGGGAAATACCCCTATGGATGATCGAAAGGACGCGTTGGTCGCTGCCAGCGAATTCATAAATAAAATCAAAGATTTTCCACCACTCATTAGTGAATCAGGAGTTGCGACGGTGGGAAAACTAGAAGTCCTACCGAATGGTGTGAATGTCATCCCCGGTGAAGTACGTCTGACAGTTGATGTCCGTGATATCAGGGATGATTACAAAAAGGACATAGTCGAGCTGATTGAGCAATGTGCAAAAGATATAGAAGAAGGACATCAGCTAGAAGTTGAAATAAATGAAAGCATGAGTATCGCACCTCTTGAAATATCAAGTGAGATGCAGAAGAAAGCTAGTGAAGCGGTAGAAGAAACGTTGGGTATAACTCCATTCAAGCTACCTAGTGGGGCAGGCCACGACACAATGATGCTAGGTAAGCATGTGCCAGTAGGGCTTTTATTCACTAGAAGCAAAGAGGGTCTGAGCCATACTCCTAAAGAATGGTCCTCACTGAGTGATTGTATTAAGACGGTCCATGTTTTAAAGAGAATGGCAGAGAAATTATGTGAGAATTAATCTTGGTACTTTGGTCTTGATTGACTTCTTTTTCTTGGGACTATTAGATGAAAAAATAACCTTTATCATTACATTCATATTAAATTGGGTATTTGCATTGTAAGGCATGTATTAAGGGATTAAAATTGTAATATGTCCAACTATAATTAAGCGGACAATATTGGAGGATCATCATTTGAAAATCGCAGACGTATTACAAGGAATTGAATATTTAAATATAGATGGATGTAATCTGAAGGAGATTGATATAAAAGGACTTTCTCATGACTCCAGGGATATCGAGGAAGGCTATCTTTTTGTTGCAATCAAAGGTTACGCCGAAAATGGTCATAAGTTCATTGATGAAGCCATTTCTAGAGGAGCAGTTGCTGTCCTTGGTGTTGAAGAACTTTCAAATTTGGAGGTACCTTATCTTCAGACAAAAGACACCAAATCAGCATTGGGGGTTATCGCTAGCCAATTCTACCACCATCCTTTTAAAAATAAAAAAATCGTGGGTGTTACTGGAACAAATGGCAAGACAACCACGACTTATATGGTGAAATCGATCTTTGAAGCTAATGGTTATCAGACTGGAATAATTGGAACCATTCAAAATATAATCAACGGAAAATCATTACCAAGTAGAAATACGACGCCGAGCGCAGTCGATTTATATAAATTTTTATATAATAGTGATGATGAAGTCATTGTCCTAGAAGTTTCTTCCCATGCTTTGAATCAATCACGAGTAGCTGGTATTCCGTTCGATGTTTGTCTATTTACAAATCTCGAAGGGGAGCATTTGGACTACCATAATTCCATAGAAGAATATTTTGAGACGAAGTATAAGTTATTCAAACAAATGAAACCTGATGGATTAGCAGTGGTCAATTTTGATGATGACTGGGGTAAAAAGGTTCACGAACGTTTGTTAAATGAGGGGGCAGAGGTCAAAACGGTTGGAATTGACTCTTTCTGCGATGCTTGTGTTTTGCATGAAACCGACCAAGTGTGGCTGAAGGAATATGAAGAGAGAAAACCATTTGATCTAATGTTGCCGGGTCTCCACAATCAATTTAACGGGGCGATGAGTTTGATGGTGAGTGAAGGGTTAGGATTAGATTTAAATAAATCTTTAGAGGCATTGAGAAATTTCTCGAACCTACCTGGACGCTTTGAAACTGTCGATTTCCCGGGAAATAAAGTAGTAGTCATCGATTATGCCCATACGGCTAATGGAATTTATCATTGTCTTAAAACTGCAAGAGAGTCTAGTGCAAATCAAATCACCCATGTTTTTGGCTTCAGAGGAAAAAGGGATGAAAGTAAACGTGAAATGATGCTTGAAAACTCTCGTACCCTAAGTGACAAATATGTCTTAACTCTAGATGATTTGAATGGTGTTAAAGAATCTGAAATGAAAAATACATTAAAGAAGTATGTCCAGTCAGACCCTGAACAAAAAGGTCGAGTAATTATAGATCGAACGCAAGCCATCAAACAAGCCATTGAAGAAGCGGATGATGGGTCATGGATTGTCATTACAGGAAAAGGTCATGAAGAGTATCAACAGACGTTCCGACTAGGTACTCGATCCGACTTCGACACAGTCAAGTATTTGTTCGGTGAGCATCCAATTTTCCGCGAAATTCATCTAAAAAAATGAAGTGACTCAACCATAAGGCCGAGCCACTTCGGGGGTAAGTTGTGTTGCACAACTATTGTCAGCGTGGTTTGTTGTCGCGCAAATCAGCTGACAAAGATATATAGGTTAACTTGCCTTTGGCAAGGACCCCGCATATGTCTTATGCATTTAAATCAAAGTGTTTTCCTTTTACTAGATAAATGATTCCTTCTGAAATATTAGTAGTGTGATCAGCCGCTCGCTCTAGAAAACGACTGATGAATGCTAATTGAGTGACGCTTGGGATCTGTTCGGGATGTTTAGCCATATGGTTCAGCATTTTTTCAACAGTCTTACCGTAATGTTGGTCTACTTGATCATCAACATCTGCTATAGAGAATGCTTTGTTAACGTCTTCGTTAACGAATGCATCTATTACATCATCAATCATTTTTTCTACAATTGACCCCATGCTTAATATATCTTGCATTTCAACATCTAACTGCTCATCACCAATTCGAATAACTGATTTTGATACATTTACAGCTAAGTCGCCAATGCGTTCAATATCATTGGTGATTTTTAATGTTGTCACCAGTCTTCTTAAGTCTTTTGCGACAGGTTGTTCTTTTGCGATCAACCAAATCGCGATATCGTTTATTTCATCTTCTAAGGCATTAATATTGGGGTCGTTTTCAATGATTTGTTGAGCTTTTTCTACGTCTTGAGTTTCTAACGATTTTAATGATTGGTTAAGTGCATCTTTAGATAACTCACTCATTTTCTTGACCTGTTCATTCAAATGATTTAACTTCTCTTCAAAATTTTCTCTTACCATGCATGAGCACCGCCCTTTTATATATTATCCGAATCTTCCTGTAATATAATCTTCAGTTCTCTGATCACTAGGATTCGAAAATAACGTTTCTGTAGCGTCAAATTCGATGACTTCCCCATTCAAGAAGAATGCAGTTTTATCAGAGATTCTGGCTGCTTGCTGCATGTTGTGTGTGACGATAATAATGCTGTAATCTTTCTTTAGATTTTGAACCAGTTCTTCCACCTTTAATGTGGAGATCGGGTCTAGTGCAGATGTTGGTTCATCCATCAAAATGACATCTGGTTCGATTGCGAGAGTCCGTGCAATGCACAGTCGTTGTTGTTGACCGCCAGATAGTCCATAAGCATTTTCTTTCAAGCGATCTTTCACTTCATCCCAAATATACGCATCACGGAGGCTTTTCTCGACGATTTCATCGAGAAGCTTTTTGTTTCGGATGCCATGGATTTTCGGTCCATATGCAACATTTTCATAAACCGATTTTGGGAAAGGGTTCGGTTTTTGGAAGACCATTCCAACTTTGGTCCGTAGATCTTCTGGTCGGAAGTTTTTATTCAATATATTCGCGTCATGATATTTAATATCACCGCTCGTTTTCACACTAGGGACAAGTTCAACCATCCGATTCAATGTTTTTAAAAAGGTGGATTTCCCGCAACCAGAAGGTCCGATGATCGCGGTAATCTCTTTTTCTTGAATCGATAGGTTAATATTTTTTAACGCATGTGTGTTGCCATACCATAAATTCAAGTCATTCGTTTCGTAAACTAGTTTCTCAGTAGTTTGAGACATATTCACCACTCCTTAGTAACGCTGCTGGAATTTGTTGCGGATGAAGATCGCAACCGAATTCAAGATAAACAAGATGATTAACAATACGATGATGGTAGCAGCCGCAAGATTCGCGTATTCTTCTGTTAGAACTGAATCGAGTGTCCAGTAATATACTTGCATTGGAAGAGCTGTAAATGTGTCAAACAACCCTCCGGGGAACGGAATCAATAGTGCTGGGATTCCGATAACGACTAGTGGAGCAGTTTCTCCAATCGCTCTGGATAATGCTAGGATCGATCCAGTTAAAATCCCAGGTATTGCTGCTGGCAAGATAATTTTCTGTACGGTTTGCCACTTTGTTGCACCCATCCCGTATGAGGCCTCGGTCAACTCCTGAGGAACTGCTCGGACGGCTTCTTGTGAAGCGACAATGACAATGGGCAAGACAAGGAGTGATAGGGTTAATCCCCCTGCGATCACGACGTTCCCAAAATCCATCGCTCGCACAAATACTGTTAACCCAAGTATTCCGTAGACAATGGAAGGCACTCCTGCCAAGTTCGCGATATTCGTTTGGATCAACTCTTGGACTTTGCCTTTCTTCGCGTAGAGCTCCAGATAAATCGCTGCCCCAATTCCGATTACAAGAGTAAATAGGATGACAACCATCATCAGCCAGACGGTTCCTAGTATGGCCCCCATAATACCTGCGCGGTCAGCGCTAGTTGAAAGCTTTCCTGTTAAGAAATCCATATCAATCCAACCGATACCCTGAATGAGCACTCTCGCAATCAATATGACGAGTACAATCAGACCAAATATGGTCGCTCCGAAAAAGATTTTTTGGAGGATTTTATTTAACAAAACCCTGCTCTTCATTTGTTTTTGTACTTGTTCATGATCGATATATTTCATGTTAGTATTCCTCCCTGAACTTACGAGAGATGTATCGTGCGAGTAGGTTCATGAATAATGTCATTACAAACAATGTCATCCCGACAGCGTAGATCGAATAATAAATATCTGTACCAGCTGCTGCATCGCCGCTGGTAACTTCTACGATATATGCGGTCATCGTTTGCATGGACTCAGTTATATCGAATGTGAAATTCTTCGTGCTTCCACTCGCAATCGTGACGATCATCGTTTCTCCAATGGCTCGTGATACTGCTAGAACGAAAGAAGCGACAATTCCAGAGAATGCGGCTGGCATTACCACTTTAAATGTTGTTTCCCAACGGGTTGCACCTAGCGCTAGCGCTCCTTCACGCATAGAATTCGGCACAGAGTTCATCGCATCTTCAGACAGAGAGGCAATCATTGGAATAATCATGATCCCCATGACGATACCAGGACTCAAAATATTTGTTGCATCTATTGATGGCCAAATGGCTCTTAAAATTGGAGTTACAAATGTAAACGCGAAGAACCCATAAACAATCGTCGGGATTCCCGCTAGGACTTCTAATAATGGTTTTAATGTGCGCCGAACCTTATCTGACGCATATTCACTTAAATAAATGGCAGCCATTAATCCAAATGGACCTGCGACCAACATTGCTATAAGCGATGATAAAATGGTCCCGTTGATCAATGGTAAAATACCAAATTCAGGTTCCGCACTTAACGGTTTCAATTTTGTACTTCCAAAAAACTCAGCAAACGGTACTCGTTTAAAAAATTCGATTGTTTCCATAATTAACGTATAGACGATCCCAACGGTCGTAAGAATCGAAACTGCTGCAAACGCAAAGAGAATAAATGGCATGAGCTTGCCTACGAGCTGGGAAAGGTTTTTTGATGATTTATTTTGATCGATCATGTTGCGTACACTCGGGTTTGGTTTTTTCGACTCGTGGTTCGCTGCCATATCGATCCTCCTCTCTAACACTTCAAAACATTACAATAAGATGAGGGTTCAAACCCTCACCTTTATTGATTTTTAACCTTTTAAACTTTGGAACTTATTTAATTTCTTTAATATCTTCCAGCTGTTGCTGTGCTTCTTCTTCTGGGATAGGTGCGAAGCCAGTTTCTCCAGCGTAATCATTAACAGCATTCATCAAGTATTCAGCATAGTCATATACTTGAGGTTTTTCTTCAGCATGAGCGACATTCAAGTATGTGAAGACAGGTCGAGTGAAGTTCTGATAAGGTCCTTCTTCACCGATTGTGTCTAGTGATGGTTCAACTGGACCGTCTCCGAAGTCGATTGATACTGCTTTGACTTGATCTTTGTTGTTGTCATAGTAACCGAAGCCGAAGAATCCGATTCCGTTAACATCTTCTGATACAAGTTGTACTAACGTTGAGTATTCTTGCTGAAGGTTCGCATCTTCTTTCAGATCTTGTTCTTCTAGAATATTTTCAAAGAAAAACTCGTAAGTTCCATGGTTTTCGTTCGGGCCATAAGTTTGAATTTCTTCATCTGGCCATTCAGAGTTGATGTCTGCCCAAGTTTCCACTTCACTGTCAGCTAAGAAAATGTCTAGTACTTCTTCTTCTGTTAGTTCAGTTGCCCAATCATTTTCAGGGTTTACCACAATGGATAGACCGTCTAAAGCCATTTTGATTTCCATAACATCTAATCCAAGTTCATCTGCTTTTTCTTGTTCTTCTGGTTTGATTGGACGAGATGCATCATTGAAGTCTGTTCCATTTTCTTCTACTAGAAATTTTTCAAATCCGGCACTTGAACCTGCGCGACTTACTTCAACTGATACGTTCGGTTGTTCATTGATCATGTATTCTTCAGCTAAACGTGCCATTAATGGATAAACAGTACCTGATCCATCAATTACAACGCTTCCTTCAAGTTCCTCAGAGCTTTCTTCACTTGAACCTGTTTCTTCATTAGATTCTGAGTCTTCTGCTGAGTCTCCATCAGTCGAATCATCTCCACCGCATGCCGCTAATACGACAAGAAGAGATGCAAATAAAGAAATAATTAACCATTTTGACATTTTGCGAGTCATGAAAATGTCCCCCTTGTGTTTTTGTGTGTTGTTTTGCTTACAACTACATCATAAGGTGGACTTGGCTATATGTCTGTAAAGTTAGTGTAAAGATACGGTTAAGAGATTGTAAATTTGCTAGAATCGTTGGGGGAGAAGGGAAGTGATAGGTATGTAAGAAGTGAAAAAGGGGTTGAAAACCTATATTTGAGTATTTCAGTTAACTATTAAATTCTATTTATTAGAAAAATCAGGGAATGCCTTTTTTAAAAAAACAAAAGACGCTTTATGCGCCTTTTTGAGGTTCGGGTTCAACTCTAGTTAATAGCCAGGTTGAAACATATGGAATCAAAAGTAAGAAAATCAGTGTCATGAACAAAACTTGAATTGGCAGGTTATCTGCCATCAGACCGCCAAAAGTGGGACCGAGCATACGCCCACCTGTGCCTACACTGTTTATTATACCTTGATAGAATCCTGTTCTTCCTTTTGGGGCTAATCCTGCGGCAATGGTTGGTACGGCTGGCCATACGAATATTTCCCCTAGTGTTAAGATGACCATCCCTAAAGCGAAGTCCGCGAAAGTCTCTGCTTGCAATAAGTAAATAAAAGAACATATGAATATCGTATTCCCTAGAAGAATTTGCGATTTTGGTGAAGTTACGTATTTCGTCACGAACTTCACCAGAGGCTGCCCGAGAATGATTAAGACGCCGTTGATCGTCCAGATCAAGCTATATTTATCTATTGTAATGCCCAAATCCTGAGTATATGCAGCAATCGTCGTTTGCCACTGGACATAAGCGATCCAACATATGAAGAATCCGACACTTAGAATCATCAAAGAAGAAAACGCTCGTTTATCTTTTATGGCTACCCCCTGGCTGAGCACTGTGGAATAAGCCTTTGAATCTTGCCTCTGATCCATAGGCTTGAATTTTACCAATACAAGCAAGAAGAAACTTGAGAATAGAATAGCGTTTGCAATAAATATGTATGAAAAAGAATAGAAAGCTATGAACCCTCCAATTGAAGCACCTAAAGCAACTCCGAGATTCTGAGCTACATAGATGGCATTGAATGGTCGTCTTCCGCCATCAGGCCAAATTGAAGCAGCCATCGCATACATAGCAGGGAAAATGATACCTGATCCTAATCCCATGGTGACCAATAGAATGGAGTAGGGGAGGAGGGTATGAAATTGAGTGAGTGTGAGGGCGGATAATAGTGTAATGACTCCTCCTGTCAACACTGTTCGATAACCGCCTATTCGGTCAAATAGTGTGCCTCCGACCAGGTTCCCAATGATTGCAGCACCTTGATTGAATAATAGAATCATTCCAGCAAATGCTAGAGACTTTCCCAGTTCATGGTGCATGTAAATCGTATTCAGTGGCCAAATGAATGAGGCGCCTGTTACATTAATCGCCATTCCAATAATTAATAACCATACTCTTTTTGGCATTTTTCTAACCTCTTTAATCGATAATTTTCAAGCCCATAGTGGCTGAAATGATAATGAAGATGAATAAAATTCTTAAAAAAGTAGCTTTTTCATTAAAAAATAACATCCCGATAATTGCACTTCCTGAAGCCCCTATACCTGTCCAAATGGAATAAGCCACACTCATTGAAAGTTCAGTCATTGAATAGGACAGAAGAGCAAAACTTATTGTGAATCCTGAAACCATAATCAAGAAAGATGAAAAGTTTTTCTTCAGGTGAAGCCAATTAATTGAAAGAATACCTATTATTTCGAAAACACCAGCGAAGATTAATGCTATCCAGTGCACGAATCATCATCCTCTCCACTTTGTTCATCCGTCACCATTTTTAAGCCGATAACTCCAATTAAAAGCAGTCCTATGAATGTTAATTTCAAAGGATTTGCTGGTTCAGCGAAAAAAAGTATTTCAGCCAAAACGGTACCACTGGTGCCCAGCCCTACGAAAACGGCATAGATCGTTCCAATCGGTAAATGCTGCCCAGCCATGACCATTAAATAATAACTGATGAAGATCGCAATAGCCGTGCCGCCCCAGGCGAGAATATCATCAGAGTGTTTTAACCCTATCACCCAAAGCACTTCAAAAAATGCTCCGACGAATACCTTTATCCAGTCCTTATTCATTAGATAAAACCTCCATACAAAAAGCCCGAAAGATGTAACGTTCACATCTCCCGGGCTTTTGTCCCTCCGTGTCATAGTTTATAAGACTATGTGTTTTCTCTCGGACCAGTCCAGTCTCACACTGCGGAACCCTAGAAAACTTTCCTTTATTATTGTTAAAATCTTATCATGAATTGTAACAAAAATCTACTAAGCGGAAATGCTATAATGACTTATTGTGTGATAAAATCAATCGTGTCATTGATAAATAATATTGGAGGATTTTTAATGAACAATATTCGTGATAAAGCACACAGGTATGTTTATACCCCTGCTTTTCAAAATTTTATTATCACATTAATTATAATCAACGCCATATTGATTGGTGTAGAAACATATGGAGATCTATATGCTCGTTACACAGAATGGTTTTTATTAGCGGATCAAATCATTTTGTGGATTTTTGCGATTGAAATAGGCATGAAATTGGTTGCCGCTCAGCCAACTAAGAGCTTCTTTAGCGACGGATGGAATGTGTTCGATTTCATTATTGTCGCCGCAGGTTTTGTCTTTGTAGGCTCAGCTTTCGTGACAGTTCTCCGTATTTTAAGAGTGCTAAGGGTGTTCCGGACGATTTCTGTCATACCTTCGTTAAGGAAGCTAGTTAATGCTTTATTGCTTACTCTTCCATCACTTGGGACAATCTTGCTGTTACTATTTATTGTATTTTACATATTCAGTGTTATTGGAACGATTCTTTTTAAAGATATTAATGCTGAATACTTCGGTACGTTACAAGATACGGCTCTTACTTTATTCCAAATGATCACTCTTGAATCATGGGCAAGTGGTGTCATGAGACCTATTCTCGTGGAGGCGCCTTGGGGTTGGGTTTACTTTGTTACATTTATTCTTATCGGAACATTCGTGGTATTAAACCTGTTCGTCGGGGTCATTGTCAACAACTTTGAAAAAGTCGATGAATTGGAAAACGGTGGAGCGAATGAGGACCTTCTAAAAAATGAAGTATCTGAGCTCCGAAGAGAAATACAGGAATTGAAAGATATAATAAAAGAAAACCAACACTCCAATAAGTAGTAAAAGCCAGGCGCTGAGCCTGGCTTTCTTAATATGGAAGGGTAACAATAAACAAACCGGACGTTAAAGTTACGTCCGGTCCGTTATGAATTAATGACCTTGTGTTGGAGTTGTTTGAGTGTAGCTATTCAATAAATCGCTAGTCGTTTGTTGATCGAATTGAGGCACTTGATAATAGTTTTTGTCATTCTGGTAAAGAAAGACTTCATATGCCATTTCACTGATGTTAGGGACACTGTCTTGGAATACTCTACGCATTACTGGATTAGTTGCTTCCAGGCCAGCTGTCGTACATGCCGTAGCACAAGCTTTTAAATGGCCTAGCATGAAACCAGAATAAGCTTCATCATTCAACTGCGCTGGGTTTTGAGTTGGTTGTTTCGGTTGAGATGGTGTCAAACCATAAGTGACATCATTACTGATTTCCATATTGTAAATGGACGTCGGTTGTGATGGACGTTGACCTGTTTGGTACGCATCAATCATTGTGTTGTACAATTGATTTAAGTATTGATACTGATTGTTCAGAATCCCTTGTAATTGCTGGTCCTGGATATTCTGTTCATACATTTTATAGTGTTCCAGGGCGCCAATGACTGTACCGATCGTTTCATGTGCATCAAAAATTTCGTGAGCACCGTGACTAAGGTTAGTTGGCATAGATTCTGATTGCTTTAGTTGGTCATTCGGGTTTTGTTGATTATGCATAATAATCCTCCTTTGAAATATCTACACTGTTTAAGATGAGTAGAAAAGGGGATTATTATACATATTTTTATCAATAAAACTCCTTATAAGTTTTTGCTGATTATACGAACTTCATCAACTACATCAATGAAAAAAGAAAAAGCTACCTATAAAGGCAACTTATGAAAGGGCTTGTTCCAGGTCTTCAAGCAAATCTTCAATATCTTCGATCCCAACGGAAACACGTACTAACCCATCAGCAATCCCTAGTTCTAATCTGCGTTCGCGAGGGATTGAAGCGTGTGTCATTTTCGCTGGAACGGAAATTAAGCTCTCGACCGCACCTAGACTTTCAGCCAATGTGAAATACTTTATTTTCGAAAGCAATTGATCAGCTTTTTCTTCACTTCCTACATCAAATGAAATCATTGCTCCGAAACCAGCTGATTGTTGCTTCATTTTTTCGTGACCTATATGTGATTCCAGTCCTGGATAAAAGACTTTCCCGACTTTATCGTGTTGATCTAGAAATTCAACGATACGTTTCGTATTTGATTCATGCTCTTCCATACGTATCCCGAGAGTTTTAATACCTCGGATCAATAGCCATGAATCTTGTGGCCCTAGTATAGCTCCTGAGGAATTTTGGACAAAATGTAGATTCTCACCTAATTGATCTGAATTGACCACGACCAATCCAGCGACCACATCACTATGTCCGCCCAAATATTTCGTTGCGCTATGGAGGACGATATCTGCACCATGACTTAATGGGTTTTGGAAATAAGGTGTGATGAATGTATTATCTACGATCGTCAATAGGTTGTTTTCTTTTGCCAAATCAGAAATGGCTTGAATATCTGTCACCTTTAGTAGTGGGTTAGTCGGCGTTTCCAAAAAGATTGCTTTCGTATTTTGTTGGATTGCGGAACGAACTTGATGTTGATCACTCGTATCAACGAAAGTGGAATCGATTCCTAGACGATTCATTACGTTCGTCATGACACGATAGGTTCCACCATAGACATCATCTGTGAAAACAACATGATCGCCACTATTGAAAAGCATCATAACTGAAGTGATCGCAGCCATACCTGATCCGAAAGCAAATCCGCGTTTTCCTCCCTCGATGTCCTTAATTAATTCTTCAAGTGCATGACGAGTAGGGTTCGCTGTACGCGAATACTCATATCCTTGGCGAAGTCCTCCGATCCCGTCTTGCTTATAAGTACTTACTTGATAAATAGGAGTGGATACAGCTCCAGTTGCTTCATCGCCGAAAATCCCGCCATGTATCATTTGTGTTTTCTTGCGCATGATCTATTCCCATCCTTCATATATGTTTTGACTTAAATAACGTTCGCTACTATCAGGGAAAACAGTAACGATGTGACTTCCTGGACGTGCTTGTTCAGCTTCTAACATTGCAGCTTCAAAAGCTGCACCAGAAGAACTAGCAACAAGCAAACCTTCTTTTTTTGCTAAGGTTTTAATCTTTTTGAATGCGGTTTGATCCGAAATGGTATGGATTCCATCAAAATATGAAGTATCCATATATTCTGGTAAAAACTCCATACCGATTCCTTCAGTCGCATGTGGTCCGGATTCCCCGCCGTTTAATATCGATCCTTCTGGTTCAACAATAACTGTTCGAATGGACTGGTTCTGTTCCTTTAAGTATCGAGAGGTCCCCATGAAAGTTCCCCCTGTACCAGCTCCTGCTACGAATACATCAATTTTTCCATCCAATTGATGATACAATTCCGGGCCGAGTGTCTTGTAATAAGTATTTGGGTTAGCTGGATTAGCGAATTGAGCAGGGGAGAAGGAGTTTTCTGTTTTTGTTTCAAGTTCTTTAGCCTTCTCAATTGCACCTTTCATCCCATTTTCTGTCGGTGTATTAACGATGGTTGCTCCAAGTGCGCGCATCAAGGTCTGTTTTTCCATACTGAATTTCTGAGGCACAACAAAGATGACCTCAAATCCTTGATTGACAGCAGCTAGGGCTAATCCGATCCCTGTATTACCAGCAGTAGGTTCGATGATGGTACCACCGGGCTTAAGTTTTCCAGAAGTTAAAGCATCACTTAATAATTCTAACCCCAGGCGGTCTTTCACACTTCCGCCTGGGTTCATGAATTCTAACTTTGCAAATATGCGACATTCATTTGGAACATCAACGTTTCTCAGTTCCATCAATGGTGTTTTGCCAATCAAATCTTGAATCTTGGTGACAAAATCCATAGCTTACGCTTCCTCTCCGAACACATCTTTCCACTCGTCTTTACGATCGAGCATTTCTTGAGCTATTACTTTAGCGCCTTCTAGGCTATGGTTAGCTGCCCAACCACATTGAACTTCATTACACGCTGGCACTTCATCTGCTTGAAGTACGTCATGAAGCGTTTTTTCTAGCGCATTTAAAATTTCATCATAATCATCATGGTTCAACACAGCTAAATAGAAACCTGTTTGACAACCCATCGGCCCGATGTCAATGACATTTTCCATATGGTTACGAATATTTTCAGCCATCAAATGTTCAATCGAATGCAAGCCATCCATCTCCATGTGTTCCTGGTTCGGTTGCTTGAAGCGGATATCGTATTTGTGAATCTTATCGCCATTTTGTCCTTCAGTAATTCCTACTAATCGCACATATGGAGCCTTCACCTTCGTGTGATCCAAGTTAAAACTTTCTACATTCATTTTTTCCGCCATAATAAAATTCTCCCTTCGAATTTTGCTTTGTTATATGATAATTTATTTATTTTCTTTTCGCATGAATTAACCATACGAAGTCATTTAGTCGCTCGAAACTTACTGAATAACCTGCCTGATCAAATAGAGTGGCCATCTTCGGAATAGTCGTATAGTACTCTCTCTGAAGATCTTCAGCTAAATCATTATATCCTTCATTTTTTGCTCCAATGATCATTTTTTCAAAAGTAGATTGATCTTCAAATATCGTGTCAGCAAATACAATTTGACCATCTTCGCTCAGCAGTGGATGGTATTGCTTCAATGCTTGTAATTTTTCACCGTCAGTCAGGTGATGAAAAGCATATGTGCTAGTGATTGTGTCGATTGGACCAGTGATACTGTTAGTTAAAAAATCACCATTCAAAATTGATAATTCAGGAAATCTATTTTGTGCAATATGCCGCATTTTATCATTCGGCTCAACACCGATTACATCAACTCCTTGTTTTAAAAGAACGAAAGTAAGATTCCCGGTACCTATACCAAATTCAACAGTCCGGCCCCTTGTTTTATTCGCGACAGTATGAAGGATTTGATCATAATGTTCAAACACCTTCCGATACTGATCATCTTTCCCATACACGGCGTCATCATAAGAGTCAGCCCATTCATCAAATATATTCAAAAACTCACGACCCATGTCGCTTCACCTCTTGATAGTTTACTATTCATACCTATTTAGTCGGAATTTAATAAACAGTATATCATGGTACAACTTCAGAAAGCAACGCAATTAAATAAAAAGGGCTTTTGCCTATGTCAGCAAAAACCCTTTGAAAATTTATCGATTCTCATATTGGTTGACTGGACCTACATATTGATTGAGTCTCCATGAACCTTGAATCGCATTTGTAATGAAGTTTTTAGCGAATTCCACGGATTTCATTGGAGATTGACCTTTCACTAATGCTGATGTGATAGCAGAAGCGAACGTACAACCTGCACCGTGAGTATATTTCGTGTCGATGATTTCATTCTCAAGTAAAATATAAACCTCACCATCGTAGAACACATCTACTGCTTGATCGCCTTCCACTTCATGTCCGCCTTTGACGATGACGTTCTTAGCGCCAAGTTCGTGGATTCTACTGGAAGCTTCTTTCATTTCTTCAATCGTTGTGATGTTATCCATTTCTGCTAGTTGTCCAGCTTCAAATAAATTTGGTGTAGTAATTAACGCTTTTGGTACTAACAGTTCCCTTAGTGCCTTAGCATTCTCAGGATAAAGGGGTTCGTCTTGGCCTTTACATGCTAATACTGGATCTACAACTGCTGGTAAATTATATTTATCGATTGTTTCTGCAGCTAATTCGATAATTTCGGTCGTCGGTAACATTCCAGTTTTCATTATATCAACGCCGACACCGTCTAATATTGTTCGTATTTGTGCTTGAACTGTGTCAACATCTATTGGGTATACATCATGTGCCCAGCCTTTTTCAGGATTTTGAGCTACAATCGTTGTCAATGCAGTCATACCGTATACACCAGTTTCTTGATAAGTTTTCAAGTCGGCTTGGATTCCTGCGCCACCACTTGTATCCGAACCGGCTAATACAAATACTTTTTTCATAATTATCCCTCGCTTTTCTAAATAAGACAAGAATGTATAATTTGGTTTATTATTGTCTAGTTACAGCGCCCAAAACTAGGTGACTTCACTCATCAACCTTCGATAAGTCAACATCAGTTCATACTTCACAGTGTTTCCTTTATCTCAGTTGTTGAATTCCAGTCCCTACGTTCCAAACCGGGCGCTTACGCTTTTCTTTAGTTTTCCACCCTATATTGTATCGTGATAGGAGGAATCTGACAAATGTTGTAGGTTATAGGGTAGAGTGTTTTGCTTCTTTAGATTCAGAGCTCACTGATTGTGATGCATGTGTTTCTTTCCATTTAGTAACAAACAATGCAATTCCACATAGCAATAACAATCCGCTTGTCATGATGAACACTCCTGAAATGCTGAAGTAACCAGCGACAACACCACCAAGGACAGGTCCGATTACATTTCCTAAGAAACGTAAACTTGTGCTGTACCCCATAATTTCACCTTGAATGGATATTGGGGCTGAATTACGAATGTAAGCCATGCGAACAGGGATGATCCCGCCGAGTGTGACCCCTAATAAGAACCTTACGATTACTAATTGCCACACTTCATTGACGAATGCACCTGGTAGATAAACGATTGCAGCCATAATCAGTAATGAAATGAGGATTTTATCATATCCGACTCTATCCGCAATACGACCCCATCTTCTTGTCATCAACAAGTTACCTAAGCCTGTAATGGAAAAGGCGATACCTGATATCAACGCTATATTCTCTGGCCCGTTCAGTTCACCTACGTATAACGCTAAAATTGGTTGAACAGCGAAATGGGCGATCTGGATGAACATAGAAATAACGATGACCATGATCAAGAAAGGCTTTTGTACGATGTGCTGTAGAACTTCCTTTCTTGAGTATTCTTTTGTATCGTCTTCACCATCACTTAAGCGATATTCTTTTACACCCACTAAGACGAAAATACCTGCTAAGAATATGGTGATCGACGTAAATTGGAAAGCTTGAGCGAAACCGATCGAGTCCGCTAGTAAGCCACCAAGTAAAGGTCCCATCAAAGTACCTGTCACGGTTCCTGTCTGCAACGTTCCTTGAACGCGGCCGGAAATGTTTTTAGGAGTTTGGGTAGCAACCAACGCTTGAGAGATGGGGATAAACCCGGTGAAAACTCCCATGACAAATCTCAGTATGAATAACTGAAGAACTGAGTCGACAGCCCCCATTAAAAATACACTTGTTCCTAAGCCAAAAGCGGCAATGATCAGAATCGGTTTACGACCGAATTTGTCACCGAAACGCCCCCAGATTGGTGAAAAGATGAAGGCTGTAACGAAGGTGATCCCGAACACCCACCCGGACCATGTTTTCACATAATCATCTGAGAAATTTCCGAACGATTCTATATATAAAGATAAAAACGGCATGACCATCGTCATACTTCCAGCAATAAAAAAATTGGCGAACCACATGATCGCCAAGTTCCGTTTTGCAAGCCTTTCTTGATCTTGTGTCAAAACGTACCCTTCTTTCTAGTTAATAAAATACCTACAGAAATGTTAAGAGAATTGAACCTATCAACTAGGAAATTGCAATAAAATGCCTAAGTTTATAAATAGGGTAAAATTCACTTTTATTTCGTTAGCCGTTTATTTCGTCAGTCTAAATAATATCAGATTTGAATCTTTTTGTCGAGTGTCTTGCACTTTTAATGGGAGAAGGGAAGAGGCCAAACACTCCTTTTACCTGAGCAAAGAAAAAGCCCACCTTTTTAAAAGGTAGGCTGAGTTTGAAGGTTTATACTCTAGAGAGTACTCTAGGTTTCACAGCTAAACGATCTGAGAAATTACAATCCGTGCCGAATATTTCTTCAGGGGTACCGGTTTGGTTGATCTCCCCGTCACGCAATACGACAATTCGATCAGCTAATGCTTGGGAATCTTCTTGGTCGTGTGTAACGAAGATTGAAGTCATCCCAGTAGATTTCAGTATACGACGTAACTCCTCACGTATACGAATCTGTAAGTCTGCATCTAAATTACTAAATGGCTCATCGAAAAGGAGCAATTTCGGTTTGGGAGCCAAAGCTCTTGCTAAAGCGACACGCTGCTGCTGACCTCCACTTAATTCATATGGGTACCTTTTACGGTATTCCTCTAATTGAACTAATTCCAATACCTCAGCTATACGCATTTTCTTTTCTTTTCGGTTCCATTTTTGGAGACCGAACTTTATATTTTCTTCAACTGTCATGTGAGGGAAGAGGGCGTAGTCTTGAAATACCATGCCGACACCACGATTTTCTGGTTGGGTGAAAGTGGATTGATTACACATACAGCTATCGCCGACCATAATACTACCTTTTGAAGGCATTTCTAGTCCCGCAATCAACCGTAGCACAGTACTTTTACCACTTCCCGATTCACCAAGAATAGAGATGATTTCACCTTCTTGAATGGATAAGTTGAAATCCTTGATGGTCATCTTGTTCGAATTCGGATACTTATACTGTAAATCATGAATGTGAACAAACATGTTGTATTACTCCCTTTCCAGAATATGATGAAAAACATAGATCGCACTAGCACTCAATCCAATGATAATCAAAGATGGAATAGCTGCTTGAAAAATCATCTCATCTGTTGCGTATTGAAAAGCTTTTGTTGCTAATGTATCGAAATTAAATGGTCTTAGAATCAACGTCAAAGGTAATTCTTTCATAATATCGATAAAAGCTAAGATGAACCCTCCGAAGATTGCTCCCCGGATCAGTTTCATATCAACTTTGATAAATGATTTAGTAATGCTCATACCGAGCATTCGTGATGCTTCTGTAAAGTTTTTTCCTACCCGGTCAAAACCGGCCTCGATAGAATTATAGGCAACAGCTATATATCGGACAACATAAGCGAATATAAGCATGAATAGACTCGTACTTAAAATAAGAGTCGGCTCTAATCCGATCCATTCGTAGAAACCGAATAGTTGCTTATCGATTGATGTGAATAAGGTCACAACACCGACAGCAATGACTGCACCAGGTATAGAATAACCCAAAATCGTCATTTTAGGAAACAATTTAGACAGCATTCCTTGATGTAGTCTTGAAAAGTTACTGATTACGATCGCCATGATCACTATCAGAACAGAGGCAGAAAAGGCTACGAGTAATGAATTCCATATGAGATGAATGAACTCATACTGGAAGAAGCGGTCGTAGGCTAATATTCCCCAATAAATCAATTGAACGACGGGAATGATGAAAGCCAATGAAAAAATAACCATACTATAGCCAAAAGCCAACCATTTTTTCTTGCCTTCTAACGGGGTTGGTTGCAATGGTTTGACCTTAGTCGTGGTGAAACTAAACTGCTTTCTACCACGTGCGACACGCTCGAACATGAGTAATACAATTACGATTGCCATCAATGTGCCAGCTAGCTTGATCGCTGATTGTAGGTCTCCCATGCCGAACCAGGTACTGAAGATCGCAGTAGTGAATGTTTGGATTCCATAATACTTTACAACACCATAGTCATTCAGCACTTCAAGTACGACAAGGCTGACACCTGCTACGATGGAAGCCCGACACACAGGTAGAACAATTCGGAAATATATTTTCCAAGCTGGGCTACCTAGAATCCGAGCGTTTTCAATCAATGAGGTAGATTGTCTTGATAGATAGGCTTTTGTAATCGTAAAAACATATGGGAAAAGAAACAATGTAAATATGAAAATGGCACCTGGCATATTCATTATGTTGAAATACTGCTGGTTGACTGTTATATCCCACTGGTTTCGTAAGGTCGTTTGAATGACACCCGTATAATTCAGGATCCCATGATAAGTATATGCACCAATATAAGGGGGGATGGCAAGTGGTAAAATTAATCCCCATTGAAAAAATCGACGCATAGGGAAATCATAAGCTGAAACCAACCAAGCTAAACTAGTTCCTATGAACATTGTCAGGAAACCTACAGTTACTGCTAACAACAGTGAGTTCGTTATATATTCTTGAAGCATATATTCACGAATGTGTACCCAGTTCTCATTCGGTTCACTGAATAATTGTACAATAATGGATAAATTAGGTAACAGTACTAATAGCACGAAAAAGATACTTAAAATGGTCCACATATTCAAGGATGTCTTAATTTTAGTTAAACCATTCACTTCGTGCCACGCCCTTTATCTCTCTAAATGATTCAAGTTCAATAAAAGGAAAGAAGCCGAATTGATATTCTCATTCGGCAACTTTCGTTTCATATCCTTGTCTATACTATCATGACATCGAGGATATAACTACATCATTATATAATAGTTGGTGATTGTTCAAATTTTATTTCCAATCTACTTCATTGAAAATACGTACGGCTTCTGCGTTATTTTCGCCAAGGATGGATAAATTGATATCTTGTTCAGTGAAATCGCCCCAATCTTTCAGTACATCAGCAGGAGCTACATCTTCGTTGACAGGGTACTCGTAGTTTGCGCTTGCAAATTCATGCTGAGCATCCTTAGAAGATAGATATTCGATCAATTGAACTGCATTTTCCTTATTTTTAGAATGCTTAGCTACACCTACACCACTGACATTGACGTGTGTACCTGTAGAATCTTGGTTAGGAAAGAAAATGCCCAATTGCTCGGCTACTTTTACTTCCTCCTCATCAGCAGAGTTCAGCATTCCACCTAAATAGTAAGTGTTCATGATTGCGACATCACCTTCACCAGCAACGACGCCTTTTGCTTGGTCACGGTCGCCTCCTTGAGGTGTGCGTCCCATATTTTCTACAATTCCTTCAGCCCAAGCTTTTGCTTCATCTCTACCATTCATTTCGATCATGGAAGCTAGCAATGACTGATTATAAATATTTTCAGAAGAACGGATCAATACACGGTCTTCCCACTCTGGTTCAGCTAGAGCTTCATAGGTTGAGAGTTCGCTTTCATCAACGCGGTCTTTATGATAAACGATGACTCTCGCACGTTTGGTCAAACCGAACCACTCGTTGTCTTGGTCTCTCAATTTCTGAGGAATATTTGCACTGAGTGTTTCACTTTCGATTGGCTGTAGCAAATCTTGCTCCTTGGCACGATGTAAGCGTCCAGCGTCAGCAGTGAAGAACAAATCAGCTTCAGTCGCTTCACCTTCACGTTTCATTCTCTCGATTAATTCATCAGCACTACCGTTGATAATGTTCACTTCAATTCCTGTTTCTTCAGTAAAGGCAGCATAGATCTCATCATCTATATCATAGTGACGACTCGTATATAAGTTCACCTCGCCACTTTCTTCTGCAGTAGATTCTGAGTCTTCTGAGTCATTATTTTCTTCTCCAGTAGATTCTGAACCTTCTGTATCGTCACTTTCATCTTCCGAGCTATCGTTATTCCCGCATGCTACTAAAAGCAATGAGGACAGTAGTAATATAAACGCGATTAAACTTAGTTTTCTTTTTGACATGATATGTAACCCCTTTTCTCTTTTTTATTGATAATGATTATCACTGTCAATTTATATTCTTACTGATAACCATTCTCAAGTCAAGGGTTTTTCAAAAAATTTTATTGGTGAATAAAACTACATAAGAAAACTCCCACTTTATTCAAAGCGGGAGTGGATTAAACATTTAGAAATCGAATAGATCTCCTGAAAGATAACGTTCGCCTGTATCTGGTGCAATAGCAACGATGACTTCACCTGGTTTCTTTCTTTTGGCGACTTCGATTGCTGCGTATGTTGAAGCACCAGCGGAGGTACCTACTAGAATTCCTTCTTCACGAGCTAGTCGTCTTGTAATATCGTAAGCATGATCGTCTTCAACCTTAAATATTTCATCATATACTTCTTGATTCAAGATTTCTGGTATGAAACCTGGGCTTGTTCCGACTAGTTTATGTTTTCCAGGTTTTCCTCCAGAAAGAACAGGGGAGCCAGCTGGTTCGACCACATGAACGCTCATGTCCGGGTACGCCTTCTTTAATTCTTCACCTGTACCAGTTATAGTACCGCCTGTTCCGGCAGTCGCTACAAAAGCTGATAAAGGTTTTCCTAGGTGCTTCATAGCTTCGACTATTTCACTAGCTGTAGTATGGCGATGGGCATCAGCATTTGCGTGGTTTTCGAATTGCATTGGCATAAAGCTATCTGGGATTTCTTTTACCAACTGTTTGGCTTTATCGATAGCTCCAGGCATTTTCTGATCGCCTGGCGTAAGAACTACTTCTGCACCGTATGCTTTTAAAAGGTTAATTCTTTCTTTCGTCATCGTGTCCGGCATGACAAGAATGGCTTTATAACCTTTAGCGGCGGCGTTCATCGCAATTCCTATTCCTGTGTTTCCACTAGTAGGTTCAATGATCGTAGAACCTTCTTTTAGCTGGCCCGATTTCTCGGCCTCCGCCATCATATTATAAGCTGCGCGGTCTTTTACGCTCCCGCTTGGGTTGAACATTTCAAGTTTTAAATAAATGTCTCCTCCATCAGAAGGACTTAATTTGTTCAATTTCACAAGTGGAGTATCTCCGATTAATTCAGCAATATTATCAACTATACGCATGAGTGACCACAACCTTTATTCTGTCATTTGTATTTATTCTTAGTTTACCAATAGACTTTGAAGACATTCAAACGGTTTGTTTCTTATCTTAAATAAACTGGAAACAAACCGCTGTGGCATCATCATCACGATATTGTGTTTCTGAAACTCTTTGCAGATAATCACGTGCTTGGCTGAAATCATTAGGAAGTTGTTCACCCCTGATTTGAATTTCATCGGTGATTCCATCCGTCATCAAGAATAATGCGTCACCTTTTTCAAGGGTTAATTTATATTCTTGGAACGATGCTTCCTTTGTTAGGCCGATTAAAGGTCCAGGAGCTTTTTTCATTTGCATTTCACCATTCATTTTTGTTGCGAAATGATTGATGCCAGCAGCGACGTAATCCACTTCTCCTGTATTCAAGTCTATATCAGCACAAAATGCGGTCGCGAAATAAGATTTCGGGAAGATCGGAATGGATGCTTCGTTTACGAGTCTTAATTTTTCTTTTACTGATATATTCCTTCTAGAAATTTGGTTGAATAATAGCTTGATTGAACTTGTTTGTAATGCAGTTGCTACACCATGGCCCATGACATCGATCAGATAGATGAATAAAGAGTTCTTCTCTGCATTATATTCATAACCGTAGCTATCACCACTCACAAAATTACTTGCGCGGTGTAGAAATTCCAAATTGAATCGATCAGTACTGAATCCAGGTTGAAGCATTTCTCTTTGTAGCTTTCCAGCATACTCTACATCTTTTTGCAGTTGTAGTTGCATACTCAAATCTTTACCTATAGCAACAATTCCTGTTGGTTTTCCTCTGCTATCTTTGACTAAGACTAAGCTCCACTCAAACGAGAGATATTGCTTGTTTTTAGTAATCAAAGAGCTCTCGAACTTATGGAAATCGTTATCGGACGCCTCTTTCAAGTGTCCATGTAAATCCTTTGTCTGTAAAAAATCAGAGAACGGCCGGTTCATTAATTCAAATTCATTATAATCTGTGAACTCATAGAGTTGATGATTCGATTTCTTGACGTTGCCTTCTATGTCCAGCATCAAAACAAGTTCAGGTAAAGCGTTGAAGAGGTTGTCTTGTTCAAACACTTCATTCAATAAGTGTTGTTCGACTGCTTTTCGTTTTGTGATATCTTTTTGTACCCCTATGAAATAGATAGGATCGCCATTATCATCAAAGATTGGGTTGATTATTAATTCATTCCAGAAGGTTTCTCCGCTTTTTTTATAATTCAAGATTTCGATTTGAATTGGTTCTTGATTTTTAATCGCATTACGAATGCTTTCCACACTATCGGGGTCTGTTTTTGTACCTTGTAAGAATTTGCAGTTTTCTCCGAGTGCTTCTTCCTTTGTGAATTCTGTAAGTTCCGTAAAGGCATCGTTTACATAAATGATAGGGTTTCCAGTTTCCTTAGGGTCAGTAATCACAATCGAAGAGGAAGAGTGGTCCACACCTGCAGCTAGATATCTATTTTTTTCTATTACTTGATTCAGTTCTTCTTGTTTTTTATATAAATCATTAAACTTGCGCTTGATCGATAACTCCGTGATGACCCAGTTTGATAACTTTTTAAGTTGCTTCATCTCTTTGTCGGAAAAAGTCCTTGGCTCAGGGTCCAATACACATAATGTTCCCAAAACAGGTCCATCATTTACACGGAGCGGAACACCAGCGTAAAAACTAATATAACCTTCTGTTACAAGTGGGTTGTTTTTGAAGCGATCATCCTCATGAGCATTTTCTATTACCATCGGACCGTCTTCCACAATCAAATGTTGGCAAAAGGAAATATCTCTACTCGTTCCAGTTTGGTCTAGGTCTTCTGGAAAGCCAATACATGACTTGAAATGCTGTCGGTCTGTACCCACAAAAGTAATTAGAGACATCTCTACATCAAACATGTCTCGTGCTAATTCGGTAATATCATCAAAGTAGGGGTCTTGCTTATCAAATTGTAAGTCCAAATTATGTAGGGATTCTAATCGTGCAATTTCAGATTGCTCCGTGTCAAATACGATTCCCTTTTTATTGATTTCTTTTATCCATTTGCTGATTTTATCGTCCATATGTATTCCTCCAAAAACTGTTCACCCTCATCTTATCACATGGTGAAAATGAAGCGTTAGAATATGATAAAATAGTAAAGAGTAGACAGAGAATTTAAAAGGTGGTGCAATTAATGACTGATAGAAAAGAGTCTGGTATACATACAGATTTTAAAGAACGTATGACTTATGGAGACTATCTGGATTTAGATGCGATCCTTGAGGGTCAACATCCCTTATCAGATCATCATGATGAAATGTTATTTATTATTATACACCAGGTAAGTGAATTATGGATGAAATTGACTCTACATGAACTCCGCGCGGCAATTCAGGCGATTGAGAAGAAAGATTATCAGCCTGCGTTCAAAATGTTAGCTCGTGTATCGGAAATTCAAAATCAAATCATCCGTGCTTGGGACGTCCTGGCAACAATGACGCCTAGTGAATATTTAGGATTTCGGGATCATCTGGGACAAGCTTCAGGTTTTCAGTCTTACCAATATCGAATGATTGAATTCGCTCTTGGCTACAAAACAGACCATGTGCTTAAAATCTATCAGAAGGACCCTGAGCTTTTAGAGGAATTAAAGCAAGCTCATCAGTCACCAGGGTTATATGATGTGGCAATAAAGAGTTTAGCAAAAGAAGGCTTTTCGATAGACAAAGAGGTACTTGAAAGGGACGTTAGTAAAACCTACGAGCCAAACGAAAGTGTGGAGCAAGCCTGGATTGAGGTTTACAAAGATACAGAGAAGTATTGGGATCTTTATCAGCTGGCAGAAAAGCTTGTTGATATCGAGGATGCGTTCCAACAGTGGCGTTTCCGTCACATGAAAACAGTTGAGAGAATCATTGGACATAAACAGGGGACAGGTGGCTCATCTGGTGTCGGCTATCTCAAAAAAGTGCTCGATCACTACTTTTTCCCGGAACTATGGAATGTCAGAACGCAGCTTTAATACCTAGCCACAGTCAATTCGCATACAGACATTAAAAGAGGAAAATCCGAACTATGATTCCTGATTCTACGAATAGAATTGGATCTAGCTCGGATTTTTCTTATTGAATAGGCTTCACTTATTATTTATTCTAACGTTTCTAAGATTGCTCTCACTGGGCTTCCATCAGCCCCGTCAATGGCGAGGGGAAGGGCGGTCAAACGATATTCACCTGGTTCGACATGAGCGAGTTGCAATCCTTCTAAAATATGCACGCCATTTTCTTCAAAAGAGTGGTGCGTATCTAATGTTTTACTATCGAGGGGATCGACACTAGGTAAATCCACCCCTAATAATTCTACTCCTTTTTCACGAAACAATTGACCCAACTCAGGGTCTAGCGTTGGTATCGATTCAGGAAAATGCTCCGGGTCCACCCATGCGTTGGTTTTCAAAATAACCCGTCGTACTCCTGATAAATCTACCATTTCAAAATCTTCTACGCGAACAACATCTTTAAATGAGACATCGACCACTAAAGCATTACCGACAAATAGCTCAAGGGGCAGTTGGTCAATGGTTAGTCCACTAGAGTTGAAGTGGAAAGGGGAATCCACATGCGTAGCTGTGTGACAACTGGACGTGATCTGCCCTACGTTAACTGACCCAGTTTCCTCTTTAGACCAGGTCAGTTGATAAGAAAAAGACGTATCTCCCGGCCAAGTTGGTGTCTTCGAATTGAGTTTTCTGGAAATATCAATGATCATCCTTGCCAACTCCTTTAACTACGCGATGACATCGCGTTCATTTTTATAGTTTTTATACAATTCTTCATCCATAATTTTTTTCAACGTCATAACCGTTTGATGAATGTCCTGATAAGTTACATAAAAAGCAACTGGAGCGAGCCTTATGACGTTGGGAGATCTGAAGTCTGGTATGATATCGTGAGCTTTTAGGGCTTTACAGATACTAGCTGCTTCAGGATGTTCTAAACTGACATGACCACCTCTGCGTTCGTCCTCAACTGGATTGCCGATTGTAAATCCATGGTCGCTCAATAGCTCATTGAGGAGATCCATCAAGTATTGAGTGGCTTGAAGCGATTTCTCTCGAATCGTTTCAATGCCCGCTTGTTCAAATAGTTGGAGCGACCCGATAAGAGGGGCCACACTGAACACGTGAGGTGTCCCGATTTGATAAGCACCTGCCTCATAAGCTGGGGAAAATGTATGCTCCATATCGAATTGCTTGGATTTATCTGATCCGAACCACCCTGATAGACCAGGAGTTTTTCCAAAATGTTTTTCATGTACAAATAATCCTGCAACTCCCCCAGGCCCACTGTTCACATATTTGTAATGGCACCAGTAAGCGAAATCGACCCCTTGGTTATGGAAGTCATGAGGGATAGCTCCTACGGAATGACAGCCATCGAAACCGATCGGGATATTCCTTTCGTGAGCTGCTTTGGTCAGCTTTTCAATATTCAGTAATTGTCCACTTCTATATAGTACGGTAGGTAAGACGATCAGTGCGATTTCATCATTCATCGCTTGAATAAGATCATCTTCATCAAGAGTCCTTCCATCACGACTCTTCACCCGTACTAAATGTTCTTCATGATCATATCCGTGCAATTGAAGTTGGCTTTGTAAAGCATAGATATCTGAAGGGAAATTCAGTTCATCTGCTAAAATCTTCGTACGCTTTCCTTCAGGCTTATAGAAAGTAGTCACTAATTGATGGAGGTTAGTCGTGGTGGAACCTGTAACAACCACTTCTTCTGATTTTGCCCCGACAAGAGGAGCTACTTTTTCACCAAGGTTTTCTGATAGGTAGAACCAAGGGTGTTTGCCTTGAGTCCATCCGTCGATTCCGTAATCTTTCCATGAATCCATTACTTCCTGAAGAGTCTTCTCGGCATTCTTGCTCATTAAGCCGAGAGAGTTTCCATCCAAATATATCTGATTTTCTTTTATGTAAAATTCTTTTTTGAAACCTTTCATTGGATCCTTTTCGTCCATTTGTTTCGCAAATTTTTCAGTTGAATCGAACATGTCACTCACTCCTTATCCTTAGCAACAATATATCATATCTACGAGGCAAATAAATCTATTCTGTATGGAGAATTTGATATACTTGGCGAATAGACTTTGTTTCATTAGGAGGAATTTTCTTGAGAAAACCTACGGATCGTACTGTAATGCATAGTTACCCGGGGATGGTGGCGATCGTAACTGCCAATTATAATGGAGAAAATAATGTAATGGCTGCTGGTTGGCATTCCTACATATCGTTTGAACCTCCGATTTATGGTGTTGCCATCGGAAGGGAAAGGCATACATATGAGTTGATTAAACAATCTGGAGAATTCGGCATTCACTTTTTGCCATACGAGCATGCTGAGTTTATTCAACAAACAGGTGTATATACGGGAAAAGACACGAATAAATTCTTGTTAGGAAACATGGAATATGAAAAAGGAATGACGATCGACGCTCCTATTTTGAAGGATGCTTACGTGGCTTATGAGTGTAAAGTGATTGATGTAAATTCATACGGGGACCATGATTGGTTCGTGGGGGACATTACAAAGTTTTATCGCGATGAAACCAAGTTCATGGAAAACGGTTTACCGGATGATGAGGCGTTGAAGATTCCTTTGTACCTTGGTCGTTCTGAATACACAACGACTTCAAAGCGCGAGACGTTCGATGTCCGAAAGAAGTAATTTTTGGTAAGGAGGCTGTTGATACGAGGGGCTCGTGTCAGCGGCTTTTTTATACTTTAAGAATGTTTAAATTTGTTAAAGGATTAAAGTGTGTGAAAAACAAAGGCTTTCGCCATTAGGAGTTGGCGATAAGCCAAGTTTTTCTCAAAAAGTTTTATCCGTAACTAATTAACCATTTAATGGTAAAATCGACTGTATTTCTACTGTTATTGGAAATTAATAGGTGTTTATCCGTAACTTTTATCGATTTATCCGTAACTATTTTTCAAAAAAACTCAATCGAATACTTTTGAAAGTATATAGAAATCGGATGTGTAAACTACGTCCGATTCATTTTTGTCTAGCCTAAGTAATGGATTGCGCAGCTTTTCTTCATACTCTAGGTGAAAAAGGATTGAAAAGAGGTTATTCTGAAAATTATAGGTTATATTGCGCCGCTTTTCTTGATAATTGCGTCACTTTTACCTGTTAATCAAAGGGCGCTTTCGTATTTGTTTTATTGTAGAATAGAGTTGTTATATATAAAAACCTTAGAAAAAGTAGGGGTAAAATGATTTTGATGATCGATCATTATGATTCATTTACATATAATTTAGTGGATTATTTTTATCAGCTTGGGCAAGAGGTGGAAGTGCACCATTTTGATGAAATCAATTTGGAACAGATCCACCGGATGAATCCGGACGCAATTATTCTATCTCCTGGGCCGGGCCACCCTGAGGATATTCCTCAGAGCATGGAAATCGTAGATTCGTTTAAAGGGAGCGTTCCTATATTGGGGATTTGTTTAGGATTTCAAATCATTGTCCATTCCTTTGGAGGAAAGGTAGTTGAAGCGAAGCAACCAATGCATGGAAAAGTGAGCTATATCGAACATGATCAACAGACGCTTTTCGAACAACTTCCTCAACCATTGCCAGTGACACGTTACCATTCATTAATAGCTGAAACTGAAACTCTTCCTGAGTCATTGACTATAACTTCTAAAACGGAAGAAGGAGTTGTGATGAGTGTTAGAGCCAGTGACTATCACATAGAAGGTGTTCAATTTCATCCGGAAGCAATCTTGACCGAAGATGGTTTGGGGATTTTGAAAAATTTTCTGTCCACCTATTTGAAAAAGTCAGGGGAGGTGATTGGGTGAAGACTGCTCGATTAAAATATTTATTTTTACATGACTTCCTCGAAGAAGGACCACTTGTTTTCGAAAATCCCCTAAATGAATTGGTCGCCCACTCAGTTGAAGAGGTTCCGACTGTTTTGGAAGAAGCTGAAAGGCAAGCGCAACAGGGATTTTACGTTGCTGGGTATGTAACTTATGAAGCGGCTCAAGCCTTTTATCCAGATGTGCCTTTTCATCGATTGAAGGAACTCCCTTACGTCTGGTTCGGAGTTTTTGAAGGTCCTTCTCAGACTGAAAAAGAAGTTAGTAGGTCTGATATAGGAGAGATCCCTAGATGGAAAGCGGACATTTCTGAGAATGAATATAAAAGACGAATTGCTGACATACATTCTGAAATAAAAAAAGGAAGGACCTATCAAGTGAACTTCACCTTTCGCCTGAAGACGATATTGGATGAATTGGATAGGAGAAGCTGGTTCAATCAGTTAGTAGAGAATCAGCAAGCTAACTTCGCTGCCCATTTAGAGTTAGACGAACATGAAATTCTGTCCGTCTCTCCAGAGCTTTTTTTCGCATGGGATGGTTCTAATTTAGAGACGAAACCAATGAAAGGCACGATCAAAAGAGGGTGGACCTCTGAAGAAGACATTGAGTTGAAGGAAAAGTTAATCGACTCGGAAAAAGACCGAGCTGAAAACGTGATGATTGTCGACTTGCTTCGCAATGATATGTCGCGAGTAGCAGAAGCGGGGACAGTGAACGTTTCTTCGCTGTTCAACATTGAGACTTATCCTACTGTTCATCAGATGACTTCTACTATCCATGCTTTAACTAGGAAGGGGACGAAGTTGGTGGATGTGTTCAGAGCGTTATTTCCGTGTGGTTCAATTACCGGAGCACCAAAGAAATCAACAATGAGTATCATCAATAATTTAGAAACTTCACCGAGAGAAGTCTACTGTGGAGCGATTGGTTTATTGACACCTGACGGAAAAGCTGTGTTCAATGTGCCGATCCGAACGATCCTTTTCCACAAGGAAAAGAAGGAAGCCACCTATGGGGTTGGGGGCGGAATAACTTGGGACTCATCTCCGGGAGGCGAATTTGAAGAAGCTGCGTCTAAGGCAGAAGTACTTAGAAGAAAAGCGCCAACCTTTGAACTTCTAGAAACGATGCTAGTTGAAGAGGGCACTATAAAATGCAGAGAAGAACATCTGTCACGCGTTTTGAAATCCGCTGATTATTTTCAGTTCGACCTATCGAGGAACTATTTAGAAGACCTTTTCGACCAACTGGAACAGGATGGTGAAACCTTTAAAGTCAGGTTATTAGTATCGAAAAAAGGGCATTTCACAATTGAAAAACACCCTTATGAAGTAACAGAAGGTAAACTGGAAGTGTCTTTGGCAAATGAGCCTGTGTCCTCTGAGCACCTTTTCTTATATCATAAAACAACGAATCGATTACACTATGAGGAAAGAAAGTTAGCCTGTGTTTTTGACACGATATTATGGAATGAAGAAGGTAAAATTACGGAGTTCACCAATGGAAATTTGGCCTATCTTCTAGAAGGGGAATGGTTTACTCCTCCTGTTACGGATGGATTACTTCCTGGTACTTACAGAGAGTCATTAATCAGGGAAGGAAAAATCAGTGAAAGATCGTTAACTAAAGACGAATTGGAAAAAGTAGAACAGCTTGTATTCATTAACAGTGTGCGAGGATGGATGGAAGTAGAAATGAAACCAAAAGGTTAGGCCTGAGCCTAACCTTTTGTTGATTGTGGTGCAAAGTATTCCTCTAATTTATTCTTGGGCATCGGTTTAGCAAAGTAGAAACCTTGTAAAAATTGGCACCCATAAGTCTCTAGATAATCTAATTCCTCTTTCGTTTCTACCCCTTCAGCAACCACTGGTATATCCAATTCATTTGTTATGACGAATATCCCTTTTAAAATGCTTTGGTGACGTTCATTTTGATGAATGTCTCGAATGAAGTGTTGATCTATTTTTAGAAAATCAATATCGAACATACTTAAATGAGAGATCGAAGAATACCCTGTTCCGAAATCATCCAGGGCAAACCGGATCCCGACTTCATTCATATCCTTCATGATCTTGGTTACTATATCGGGATTTTGGATAAACGTCGTTTCTGTGATTTCGAAAATGAAAGATTCTGAGCTGACATCGTATTTTTTCAATGTTTCTATCACGCTCTTCTTGAATGTCGAACGCAAAAATCGTTGCGGTGATATATTGATAGATATCCTTAGATCTTTACCGTAATTTGATTGGAACTCCTTGATGGTCAAACAAGCTTGTTCTAACACCCACTGGCTGATTTTTTGGATAACGCCAGCTTTTTCAGCAATCGGAATGAAGACATTCGGTGGGATGTACCCTCCTGCTGGGTGTTTCCAACGAAGTAATGCCTCTACAATCGCTCTTTCGGAATCAGCCGCCTTGATGATGGGCTGGAAGTGTAATTCTAATTCATCGTTCTCTAACGCGACATGTAAATCCTGCTCTAGTAAAAAGCGGTTATAGCCCATCGAATCTTCTGATTGATTATAGATTTGCCAATCATTCTTTCCCGTTTCTTTAACATGGTAGAGTGCTTCATCCGCATTAGTAATCAATTCATTTAAGTTTTTCCCATGAGGGGGGTATTGAGTGATGCCGATGCTGATTGTGACTTGTAATTGGTAGTCTGTTAATTCGATTGTTCCTTCTAACTGATTTTTCAATTCTTCGGCAAATGCTTCAATCGTTTCACCTTTGTGTAAGTTATCGATTGAGAGTACGAATTCGTCTCCGCTCAACCTGCAAGCTATTCCTCGGTCTCCAATCAGTTTCTCAGTAAGTCGTGCCACAGCTTCAAGAGTTTGATCACCGACACCATGGCCGAACGAATCGTTGATCGATTTGAAATTGTCTAGGTCAAGGTATAATATCCAAAAAGGTCGATCAGGTTGTTTTCGGATTTTATCTTCTATCAACTTTTCGAATGAATGACGATTTCTTAAACCAGTAAGAGTATCATATTGAGAAATGTATTCCATATGTTTCTGATACTGCTTTTGTTCAGTACTATCTATTAGAACACAGTCCATCCTAATTAATTTTTGGTTATGGTCATAAACTGGGACGGCTTGCTCTTCCAACCATTTAATTTGGCCGTCAGTCGTGATGATACGGTATTCATGTTTGATTTTTTTACCAGTAAAAACCTTTTTCCGCTCAGCTAAAAAAGTCTCAACGTCTTCTGGATGGATGAATGATGGCCAATCAAAATTTTCATGCATGACCTGTGACCGGTCGATGTTGACTAGATTTTCGACGCCTTTTGAAACGAAGCTTATCTCTCGATTAACCAAATCGTACGTCCAGATGACAAGGTCAAGAGAATCATAAATTTTCCAAAGTCTTTTCTGATTGAATTCCATTGTTTGTTCTATGTTTCTAAGCTTAGTGATATCTTGAATGATACCGAATAATCGTACTACTTCTCCGTCGTCATCAAGGACGACATTCCCTTTTATATATACATGTTTATCATTGTGCACTTCAGTATGTATGCGGATCTCTAAATGATATTCTTCACCAGTCTCAAGAGCATTGTAGACAGTGTTTCGGAATAATTCATAATCTTCAGGATGAGTCATTTCGAAGATTGCTTCCATCTCGAGTGGCTCATTGATCCATTCTTTTTTATCGAATATTTTGTATGTCTGATCTGACCATGTGATAGCACCTGACTGGGCATTGACTTCCCAACTTCCGATGTTAGCAACAGACTCAGCATGGAACCAGCTTTCTTTAATACGGGTCAGGTTCCTGACATTTCGGTCATATTCAGATAGATCGTGGATAATAGCGTAAATTCCGATAACTTTTTTATTTTCGTAAATGGGAGTAGAGGTTATTTTTACAGGTACTTCGTGGCCTAACTTATGTATGAGTTTAGAATAATGTTGCACAGGCCTTCCTGAAATAACCTTCTCGAAAAAAGTGTAAGTCTCTTCTTTCTTATCCTCGGATATAAAAGGAGGAAAGGATTGGTTTTCCAATTCCTCTTTCTTGTATCCTATTAATAGAAGTAGTTGTTGGTTCATATCAATGATCTCGCCATGGAAATCGATCGTAATAATAGCATCAGGGAATCTCGTGAAAATACTTTGATATAAATCCACTTGGTTATTATGCTCAGGGTTATGTGATAAAGATAACGATGTATGGATATCAGTTGAATTATTTTTCATATGACCACCTGAACTTTCAATTTTACCTAGTTTTATAGGTCTTAATTATTATATATAATAGTTTACCAAATAGTTAGGAAATGTTCGAGGGAAACTGACAAACTTGACAGAAATTTCTCACTTTTAATATTTCGGATTTTGAATTAAAATATAGTAAAGTTCGAAAGAGGGGATATAATGATAGATTTAAGAAGTGACACTGTAACTAAACCAACCCAGGCCATGCGGGATGCGGGATATCATGCAGAGGTAGGGGATGATGTATATGTGGAAGATCCGACGGTTAACATGCTCGAGAAGAAAGCGGCAGAAATTCTAGGAAAAGAAGATGCCCTTTTTGTAACTAGTGGGGTACAAGGCAATCAGATTGCGGTACTAACACATTGTGATAAAGGCAATGAAATTATACTTGAAGAGGACTCGCATGTGTTTTATTACGAAGGGGCAGCGATTTCAGCGTTTGCAGGTGTTCAGCCGAGAACTATACGCGGAGAACATGGTGCTATGGATCCGACAGAAGTTGAAGCAGCCATTCGTCCAGAAGATGTTCACCTGCCTGAAACCGGAATGATTTGTGTGGAAAATACTCATAATCGATCAGGAGGGGCAGTGGTTCCTTTAGAAACAATGAAGCAGACTTATGAAGTTGCGAAAAAACATGGTATCCCTCTTCATCTAGATGGTGCCAGACTATTTAATGCTGTTGCTGCGACAGGAATTTCTGCCAAAGAGTATGCTGCTCAGACGGATACGGTTCAAATCTGCTTATCAAAAGGGCTAGGCGCACCGGTGGGTTCTATTATTGCCGGAACAGTATCCTTCATTCAACAAGCGCGTAAGTGGAGGAAAAGACTTGGGGGCGGCCTTCGCCAAGTAGGTGTGATAGCCGCGCCAGCATATATTGCCCTCTCAGAAATGACAGAAAGATTAAATGAGGACCATGCAAATGCTAAACTATTAGCTAAAGGGATCCAGGAAGCAGGATTTAAGGTGGCAAACCCTGTGGATACGAATATCATTTTGATGGATATTGAAGATGAAAACGTGGATGCAGTAGGCATGATTGAACGCTTAGAGTCCTTCGAAATTAAAGCGGTTGCTTTCGGTCCGAACCTAATTCGCTTTGTCACGCATTATGATGTGTCGACAAATGACATCGAAAAGACAATTATGGTACTAAAAGAAATAAAAACCATGATATAATAGAAGAAAATAATGAACGTTTAAAGAGGGGACAGGCGTTATGGATGTACGTATGCTTGAGGCAATGATGAGTTATCAACGGGCGATGAGCCAGAGTTCATTCAGTATGAACTCAAATCAAACCACGAACTCATTTAATCAAATATTTCAACAGTTGTTGGGTTCTCAGATGAATTCTGCTGGTTCAACTGGTTGGGGCCAATTGCTCAATCAGACGAGTGGGATGATGTCATCACAACCTTCTGCAAATGACTGGCTATCCTCCCAGTTGAATCAATTATCACCGCAAAATATTGCATTGAAGCAGGATTTAACAAAATCATTCGGTCCTAGTGAATTTGATGACTTGATTGAACAAGCTTCGTCGAGATATGGCGTGGATTCTAACCTGATCCGTTCGGTCATAAATGCAGAGTCAGACTTCAACCCAAATGCAGTCAGTCATGCCGGTGCTAGTGGCCTTATGCAATTGATGCCTGAGACTGCTCGCTTTTTAGGTGTAGAAAACGTGTTTGATCCGAAGCAAAATATCGATGGTGGAACGAAATTCTTGAAGGATATGATCGATAGATACGATGGAGATGTAAGGCTTGGTTTAGCTGCATACAACGCAGGCCCAGGAAACGTTGATAAGTATGATGGAGTACCTCCGTTTGAAGAAACCCAGTCATACCTAAGAAAAATACTAGGATAATGGAATAATGTTTGTACGAAAGAATAGATTAATGATAGATTGACTATTTGAATTTATAAGGAGTAAGAGCTTATGAGATTAATGACCATTATTTTAAGTTTTGCCTTGCTGTCCGGGTGTGGGTTACTTGATCAAGTAAATGATACGGTGGATTATGGGAAAGAAGTGAAAGGTTATACTGACAAAATGTCGGGTTATGCGGATGAGCTTTCTCCATACCTTGATAAAAAGTCTGTGAACGAAGAAGATTTGCAACACTTGAAAGGATTAATGGATGAAGCTGAGACGGACATCCGCGCTTTCAATGAATTGGAGCCCCCTTCTGTTGCTGAAGGTATACATGGTGAAATTGAGCATCACAATGATCAGATCCTTGAAGCTATAGATGAAGCAAATCGACAAATGGATTCTGGACAATTTGATCCATCAGCTTTCGAAGAAATGGAACTGGTCAAATCCATTAAAAAAGTACAGCAATATAGAGATGAAATAGAAAATGTACTCCCTTAACTAAAAATAAAGAGTTTAGGCATAACATTTTGCTTATAAGAAAATCCGAACGATTCTCTGGAATCAGTTCGGATTTTTTATTTAACCTTATTTTATAAGTCACTCATTCAAAATACTTCGCTTTCCATGGGCAGGGCCTCAGCTTCCTCAGAAAGTAAAAATACTTTAGCTCGTGCTGTTCCCGTAGGAGTCTACGTATTTTGCTCTCGCTCAGTGGTAATTTTGGATATTTATTGTTCGTCTTAAGAAAATAGTTCATTACAGTAAGTCTTCTATTATTTAAGGCTAGCTTCTATGTCTTCCCAAATGTCTTCCCAAGCTTCAAGGCCGCAAGAGAGACGGATTAGAGTATCGGTAATTCCCATTTGTAGACGATGTTCCTCTGGAACTACTGCATGAGTCATTGAAGCCGGATGTTGGATAAGTGTTTCGGCATCCCCCAAGCTTACAGCGATTTTGATGAAATTCAATCGATTGAGAAATGCTTGAGCATCTTCTTTTGTTCCATCAAGTTCAAAAGCGATAACACCTGAACCAAGTTTCATTTGCTTGGACGCGACTTCGTAATCAGGGTGATCCTTATCAAATGGATAATACACACGCTTGATTTTCGGGTGTTGTTTCATTTTTTCCATGACTTTTTCAGCATTACTAGAATGGCGTTCCATTCGAATAGGTAATGTCTTCAAACCACGCAAAAGTAGCCAAGCATCGAATGGAGAAAGAGTACCACCGATATCTTTCTGGGTAGTCATAGTGACTTCGTCAATGAATTCTTTTTTCCCAACTAGAATTCCAGCGATGACATCGCCGTGTCCTCCGATGTATTTCGTCGCACTATGGATGACGATGTCGCATCCTAAGTCGAGCGGACGTTGTAAATAAGGTGATGAGAATGTATTGTCAACGACTACTGGGATTTGATGCTCTTTTGCCACACGAGAAACCATTTCTAAATCAATCACTTTCATAGTTGGATTGATTGGTGTTTCTACATAAATGCATTTTGTTTCTGGTTTGATTGAGTCTCTCAATGATTGTTCATTATCCATGAAGTCAAAATCAGACTGAATGTTATATTTTTCTTTAAGTATCTCTAATAAGCCGAAAGTGCAACCATATAGGCCTTTGGAACATAATATGTGGTCGTTGGCTTTCGTCAAAGCGATTAGTGTAGCTGATACTGCAGCCATACCCGAGGAAAATCCGAGAGCTGCTTCACCATTTTCTAAAACCGCCATTCTTTCTTGAAGAGCTTGGACAGTAGGATTTCCTAACCTTGAATATATGTAACCTTGCTCCTCGCCAGCGAATCTTGCTTCTCCTTGTTCAGCAGTTTCAAATGTAAAAGTCGAAGATTGAAAGATTGGGGTTGATAAACTCCCTAGATGTTCTTTCGAGTCATATCCGTGATGTACAACTTCTGTTTCAAAGCGCTTATGTACCATGATGATTCCTCCCCTATAAAGCTATTTTTCCTCATTATAACATACTACTTGAAAGCGTTTTCAATTGAATTCTGAAAAAAGTGCTACCGAAAAGGTAGCACGTAGGGTAGAAACTATTTCAAGGCTTGCTTGACTTGTCGCATACTGACTCTGGAATAGGTGTATAAAATGAGCCCTATCCATATCAGTGAAAAGGTGACGGCATGTACCTGGGTAAATGATTCTCCGAATAAAAAGACTCCGATCAATAACATGATTGTGGGGGCAAAGTACTGAAGGAAGCCTACAAGTGATAATGGAATCCTTTTGGCCCCTTGAGCGAATAGCAACAACGGAACGGCGGTTGCTATGCCCGTACCTAATAAAATCAGTCCTTCGAAACTCCAGCCAAGAGCGCCTGTACCTACCCACTCCAATTGGACAATGAAGATAAGCGCTATTGGAGTCATAATCAAGGTCTCAATGGTTAGACCGAATACTGCGTTCAAATCGACTACTTTCTTCAATAATCCGTACAAAGCGAAGGATGTTGCTAATAGTAACGCAAGCCAAGGAATCGACCCGAATTGCAAGGTCATGTAGCTGACGCCTAAGATGGCTAACCCGATCGCTATCCACTGTAGTCTAGAGAACCGTTCTTGTAAAAAGATAAAGCCGAATAGGATACTGATCAATGGGTTGATATAATAACCCAAACTAGCTTCTAAAACGTGTCCGGTATTGACTGCATAAATGTATGTTACCCAATTGATACTGATGACGATGGCGGCTATCGTGATACCGACCCATTTTTTCCAATGTGAAAAAATATCTCTACATTCGGCAACAAACAGATTCCAGCGTCGCAAGATCATGATAAAAACGAGCATGAAAACAAATGACCAAAGCACCCGGTGAGCTAAGATTTCCCAAGCTGGTACGGTCTCGACAAGTCTCCAGTACAATGGTAAAAATCCCCACAAGATATAAGCTGAACCTGCATAGATGGTCCCTAATTTTTCTTCCTTCATATATGTAACTTCCTTTTTGTAAGTGTCGATTCAAGAATTTTACGACAACGTAATGAAAAAAGCAAAGTAATTGCTCTATTAGAACGCTATAAGTTGTTGAACGTTAGCTTATTAGATAAACTGAGGGTAGAAGTGAATAGAGGAGGCTGCCCAAATGGAAATTCAAATAACAGACGAAGCAGTGGAATGGTTCATAGATGAACTTGATTTAGACGAAGGGGATGTAGTGCGTTTCTTTCCAAAATACGGTGGATCTAGTGACTTCCAAGATGGTTTTTCAATTGGGATGGCTGTAGAAAGTGCGCGAAAGCCCCAAGTAGAAGTGGAAAAGAAGAACGTTTCTTTCCAAATAGACGAACAAGATGTGTGGTTCTTTAAAGAACAAGATCTTCATATCGGTCTGAAAAATGACGAAGTGAAATATTCAAACGAACCTATAGAATAGTGGGTGATAAAGAATGGAATGGACGAGGGAGAAAGCATTCGATTTTTTAAAAGAAGTATATAACGATGAAGTGATGCAACAGGAAAAGAGAAGAGTCTTTAAAGACCTTAATCGCCAGTTGTATGAACGACTAGACGATCTCGCGATTAATCAGGCGCTTTCGGAACGATCTGAAAAACAATTAAGGTTGTTTAAAGAATTCACTTTCATGCCTGGAGATAATATATTTCAATCGATGAGGTATGTATTCCTGATGGCCAGAGGTGAAAAAGAAATAGACCGTCAAACGACTGAGAAGCACTTGAATAAAATCTACCGTTCACTTTATCAAGCGGCAAGCATGAGGAATCCGATCATCCCAGATTCATTTTGGGAAACCCCGTTAGGAGTTGCCTGTATGATTGCTGAAAATGGTGTGGAATCCGTTTATCCGACGTTGGATAAGATGAAGCAGGAAGATTAATAATAGAAATACTTGCCGATAAATTTATGGTGAGTATTTTTTTGTATCATATTAGGTGAATTTTTGTTATAATAGGACAGTTGGTTAAAATAGACCGTAGAATGAAGGATTAAAGGTTCAACTTTTTGGTTACACGTATTAATAAGTAGTCAAAAGCTTGAAGATAGGAGCGTAAAGCATGCAAACAAGAGATGAAATTCGTAACATTGCGATCATTGCCCACGTTGACCATGGTAAAACAACTTTGGTGGATCAGCTATTACATCATTCTGGAACGTTCAGAGATAATGAGGCAGTAGATGATCGTGCAATGGATTCAAATGATTTAGAAAAAGAACGTGGAATTACTATTCTAGCAAAAAATACAGCAATCAATTACGGGGATACTCGTGTAAATATATTAGACACACCTGGTCACGCGGACTTTGGTGGTGAAGTCGAACGTATCATGAAAATGGTGGACGGTGTCTTATTAGTCGTGGACGCTTACGAAGGTTGTATGCCACAGACGCGTTTCGTGTTGAAAAAAGCACTTGAGCAAAACCTGAAACCAGTTGTCGTTTTGAACAAAATTGATCGCCCGAATGCTCGTCCAGGAGAAGTAGTGGACGAAGTGTTGGATCTATTCATTGAGCTAGGTGCAAACGATGACCAGCTAGAGTTCCCGGTTGTATATGCATCAGCATTACAAGGAACTTCTGGTGAAGAGCCTGAAGATCAGCAAGAAACGATGGACCCAATTTTCAAGGTAATCATGGACTATGTACCAGCACCTTCACATGATGTGAATGCTACATTGCAGTTCCAGATCACTTTATTGGACTACAACGACTATGTCGGTCGTATCGGTGTCGGACGTATTGTACGTGGAAATATGAAAGTGGGCGACCATGTATCGCTCATTAAGAAAGATGGAACAATCAAGAAGTTCCGTATTACCAAACTCTTCGGCTTCATCGGTTTGAAGCGTGTGGAAATTGAATCGGCAGAAGCGGGTGACATCATTGCCATCGCTGGACTTGAAGACATCAACGTTGGTGAAACAGTATGTTCAGTTGATGATCCTGATCCACTTCCGATTTTGAGAATAGACGAACCGACTTTACAGATGACTTTTGTTGTGAACAATAGTCCTTTCGCTGGTAAAGAAGGTAAGTACTTGACTGCTCGTAAAATCGAAGAGCGTTTAATGACGCAATTAGAAACCGATGTTAGTTTACGTGTAGAACCTACAGATTCCCCTGATGCTTGGGTTGTCTCTGGGCGTGGTGAATTACACTTATCAATTCTTATTGAAAACATGCGCCGTGAAGGATTTGAGATGCAGATTTCAAAACCTCAAGTAATCATCCGTGAAATCGATGGCGTTCAGTGTGAACCTGTCGAACGTGTTCAAGTGGATGTGCCAGAAGATTATCAAGGTGCAGTTATGGAATCACTTGGTCAGCGTAAAGGCGAAATGGTGGACATGGTCAACACAGGAAATGGCCAAGTTCGATTAGAATTCAAAGTGCCTTCAAGAGGATTGATCGGTTATTCTACTGAATTCATGTCCCAAACAAGAGGGTACGGAATCATCAACCATACGTTTGATGCGTATGAGCCGATGATTAAAGGCCAGGTCGGCGGACGTCGTCAAGGTGTTCTTGTATCTCAAGAAAAAGGTAAAGCAACTAACTACAGCATTCTTGCTCTTGAAGACCGTGGTGTCATTTTCGTAGAACCAGGTACTGAGGTCTACGAAGGAATGATCGTCGGGGAGCACAACCGTGATAACGACTTGACGGTTAACATCACAAAAGAGAAAGCAATGACTAACGTGCGTTCAGCTACAAAGGACAATACCCAGAATATAAGAGGAACTCGTAAGTTAACACTTGAAGAAGCGATCGAGTATCTGAATGATGATGAGTATTGCGAAGTGACTCCAGAAACGATTCGTTTGCGTAAGAAGATTTTGAATAAAAACGAACGTGAAAGAGCACAGAAAAAATCAAAAGTTTAAATAATGATAGATGAAAGCTCCGAAGAAATTCGGAGCTTTTTATATTTAGGCGCTGATAAAGTGTGTTGTTGATTCTAAACCTAAACCTAGCCGAAACTAAAAAAAGTGCCAGACGTGGTTATACGTCCGACACTTTTTACCTGCTTACTTATTTGTTTCGCTTAAATAGTTTTTCCAGCTCTTTTTCAATCTTCTTAAGTTCGACTGGTTGCTCTTTGTTGAAATACTTATTCAACGACTTTTCGATATGCTTGATTCCAGATTTGATATGCTGCTCAGTGTTCCCGTTTGTATTAATTTCTGCTTCTAATTCTTTTTGTAACAGAACCATTGCTGATTCGATCCCATCTTCCTCAGCCATCTCCAAAATAGATTCAGTGACTTCTGTTAAAGTTGCTTCGCCTTCAAGGTAGTTACCGAGAAGTGACTCTTGGACCACTAAATCTTTCTCAAAACGAGGCATCAATTTATATTCATCGTAATTATAGGTGAGTACACCTGTAATGGATTCATACGTAACGCTTGTATCAATGTCTCCGATAACTGAATCGATCACAAACGAACCATTTTTATCATACGCTGGATAGTCCCCGAATTGGTTACCAGGTTCTATCGTTACATTTTCAACTGTCACTAACTGACCTTCCAGTGACTCATCGATCTCAGTTGATGAAATGACCTTTGCTTCAGGAACACCAACGTCTTCATTTAAAATTTCTACGTTATCTTCACTTGGTATCACTTGTAGTAAACCGAAATACTCTTCAGTTCTAGCCTTCACTTGAATTTCATCTCCAAGCTCTCCTCCGAATTCAGAAGCCCTTACTACAATTCCTGCTGTATCATCTTGCACGTAATAGTTATACTTTCCACCAGCATAGTAAGCTGCAGTGATTACACCTTTAAAGTTGACGCGTGTATCAAGCTCAGCCTGTCTGACTTCAGAGATTGTAGACATTGGTAATTCTTCTTGCACGTCTGATTCACTGCGAGGCATCAGTTTGAATTCGTTGTAGTTGTAATCGATCACTCCGGAAATGGAATCATAGGTTTTTCCAACTTCAAGGAAACCGGCATCGTTATCAATGACGAACTCACCATCAGCATCGCGAGCCGTGTAATCATTGTACTGATTAACTGATAAAATTTCTACATCTTCAATCTTAGCTAGTTGTGCTTCTAACTCTTCGCCTAACTGACTTGAACTAATTACTGGAGGCTCGATTTGATCACTATTTTCCTGTAAAACTTCGGAGCTAGTCGCTTCTATTTGAAGCATGCCGTAATATTCAGTAGTCGTTCCTGCAGCACGGATTTGATCTCCAACGTTAGCGTTTAAATCACCAGTTCGCACGACTATTCCTGCCGTATCATCTTGAACATAATAGTTCGTCATACCACTAGCTTCGACTTTATGGGTAACGGTACCTTCAATCAGGACGTTCGATCCTTCAGGAGCTACACGTGCGTCAGCGATAATCGGTTCACGATCGAATGCTGGTTCATACCCCGCATTTAATGCAGTCATTTCGTCTTCGAAGAAAATACGTTGTGAAACAGGTACCTCTTCATAATCATTTGGAAGGTAGTATTGCATCGTTTCAGAATCACCAACCATACGATATAATGCGCGGTCATCATACCTTGAACGGAATTCGAAAGGTAGTTCCATTAAAGGTGTGTCTTCAGACCAAATTCCTCGATTGTTATTAATAGCTTCCTGCACAGCATTTTGATACTGCTGATAGGTTTCTTCTTCCCCGATTGGCCAGATAAAATAAGATGAGGCATAGCCTTGTCTGACTAATTCAAGGTTCGTATTCAAGTTATCTTCAGTGCGAATGACTTCAGCTAGAATTCTTCCATAAGTGTCCATAGGCTCTTCACCTAATTTAAGAACGATTTCGTCACCTGGTTGCAACAATTCTTGCAAATAAGCAGTTGCTTGATCTCCATGATATTTTTGTGAGTGGTCAGGGTCTTCAAGAATCAGTGATTCATCATAGTTATTCATATGATAAGTTTCAGGAGTATCCATGTTCAAAAATCTAATTGTTGTTTCTCCCATAATCGGATCCTCGATATGAAGCGTATCTCCGTCCACAATTCGGTCCACTGTTGCAATGTATTCATCTTCTATTTCACCAGAAGGAGGTTGAACTTCTTCATGTATACCTAGATTGTCGAAAGTATCTTTATAAAAAGCGATCCACTCATCAGCTGGGGTGAATTCATCTGATAAATTGCGATCTCCTGCTTTGATAGAGTAGTCCCTTACAAGAGTTTGGTCTTGGGTTTTAGTATCTTCATTTCCCCAGAAGGATCCTGGGTCTTCTCCAACTTTACCGATTGAATCTATTACATTTCCGCTACGAGAAGATTCATCATAGTTTTTAAAAATGGCTATCGCGTCATCTCCATTAAAGTTTAGGGCAGAAGAGGAACCGCTTAAGTCTGCTTTGTTCAATAAGTTTTCTCCAGCACGGGAATTTACAATAACAAATGTTTTGCCAGTCTCTAACTGGCCTTCTAATTGTAATGAGTTCGCTGTTCCGTCTTCAGGATCTTGGCTTGCGCCGTTAGTAAAATTCACTATTGTATACTCAGATAAGTCGATTGTTTCTCCGCTACCGTTGTATAGTTCGAGAGCTTTATTATAACTACTCCCCTCTATGTACTCTGAGATGATTAGATCATCAAAGTCCTCTGCGTTAACTTGAGGTGTAATAAGAAAGCTTGAAAGTAATATGAACAACACACCAAAAACAATTGATTTCAACTTGTCCAAAAGATCAACCTCCTATTTTTTGTATCGCTTTAATTATAGAATATTATTCGTAATATTTGTGTTAATTTTCGGTAAATTTTGGCGATTCATTGAAAAACAGGAGTATAATATCAATTGAATTCCATATTAAACCATAAAGTGTAACTATTGAACTAAACAAAAAAAGAGCGACCCGTTAAGGTCGCTCTTTGAACTATCGAATAAAATTATTAGTTGATAGTTACGTCTTTGATTTGGTAGATACCAGTTGGATCTACGCTGAATCCTTCAACGTTGTCACTAACACCTAACAAGTACTCTTGGTGGTGTAAGTAAAGCATTGGAGCGATATCAACTAACATTTCTTGTGCTTCTGAATAAATTTCTTGACGTGCTTCTGGGTCAGTTTCACGACGTCCTTCTTCAAGTAGAGCGTCTAATTCTTCATTCTCTAAGAATGAACGGTTACCAGGCGCACCTACAGCAGAAGAGTGGAATAATGGATACATACCATAGTCAGCGTCAGCTGTTACAGTAGACCAACCAAGAACGAACATGTCATGTTCACCATTAGCTGTTCTTTCTAGGTAAGCACCCCACTCAAGAACTTCGATTTCAACATCGATGTTGATTTCGCCTAGAGCAGACTGAATGTACTCAGCAGCATCCATACGTTGTGGGTTATCGTTAGTCCAGATAGTTGTTTCGAAACCATCACCTAGACCAGCTTCTTCTAATAGTGCTTGAGCTTCTTCAAGGTTATATTGAAGTGGCTCGATTGAGTCATCATAACCAAATACTGGTGGAGCTAAAGGACCAGTAGCTGGGATACCCATTCCGTTGTAAATACCTTCAACGATTTGAGATGGGTCAATTGCCATTGATACGGCTTGACGAACTTCTTTTTGATCGAATGGTTCTTTTTGAACGTTGAAACCTACATAAGATAGAGATACACTATCTTGAGTTAATACTGACATACCTTCAGTATTGTCAACACGAGAAACATCATCTGGTCCTAGTGCATCTGCTACGTGAGCTGCACCAGTTTCAAGGTTTGCAATACGCGCACCAGTTTCAGGAATTACTTGGAATTCAACACCATCGATTTGCGGAGCTTCACCCCAGTATTCTTGGTTTGAAGATAGTACAACTTTATCACCTGGAGTCCAGCTTTCAAATTTGAAAGGACCAGTACCTACAGGGTTTTGGTTGATATAAGAATCAGGATCGTCTCCTTCTTCCATTGCTGCATAGTCTTCTTCAATAATGTCTTGGGACATGATTCCTAGACCATTATGTGCAAGGTTTGCTAGTAGTGGTGCATATGGATATGCAGTAGTGATTGATACTGTGTAGTCATCAACAACTTCTACAGATTCAACAGCTTCGAATAAGAATGCACGTGGAGATGCAACTTCTTCGTCTACTAAGCGGTCAAAGTTAGCTTTTACTACTTCTGCAGTTAATTCAGTACCATCATGGAACATAACACCCTCACGTAGGTAGAATTCCCATGTAGTATCATCAACTTGCTCCCAATCTTCTGCAAGACCAGGTTCGATTTCCATGTTTTCGTTTTGCACAGTCAAAGTTTCATAGATGTTTTCAGCAACGTTACTTGATGGAACATCGTTAGAACCTTGAGTTGATAGAGAAACAGCATCAGATGGGATGTTGATGATTAGCGTGTTATCGCTAGCAGCAGCATCTCCTTCAGAACCTTCTTCACTGTCACCTTCAGTGTCTTCACCTTCATCTGAACCTTCGTCAGATCCGTCTTCACTTGTACCTTCGTCACCGGAACCATCTTCTTCTGGTTCACCGTCACCAGCACAAGCAGCTAATACTAATGATAACATTAGCATTAAGGCCATTAGCCAAAGTAATTTGTTTGACTTCATTACTTGTTACCCCCTTAGAGATTTTCTTTAGAGACTACAACAAACTCTTGTAATCTTCTATTAATATATCTGAAAATTACTGAAATATCAAGTTAATTTTTTTTATTCAGAAGTTTGCATTTTTAATAGTATTAGAGTATATTTTACCATTTCACTTTTTGCCCGAATATTATTGTAATCTATTAAGCATCATTGTAATATTAGAAATAGGTTCGTGTTTTTTGGGGGAAACATGAAGCGTCTAAAATGACAGACAAATAAGGGGGTAATTAATTATGGCATCTCCGCAACAGGTTACATATAACAATGCGGATAAGATTGAAAGTCCTAGAGTTAGAAGCATGAAAGCTTTCTATAAGAAACTAAAAAAGAACAAAGCTGCGTTAATTGGAGGATACCTCATCCTATTTTTAGTGATAGTTTCAATTGTAGGTCCTTTTTTAACGACACAAGATCCGAATGATGCTACTAATCTTGCTGATAAGTTGAAAACGCCTTCAGCTGAACATTGGTTTGGAACTGATCACCTTGGTCGTGATATTTTTACCAGAGTAATTCATGGTATGTATATTACATTGGGGGTAGGTTTCTTTTCAGTTGTACTAGGTAGTATCGTTGGAGTCTTCATAGGTATTGTTTCTGGATATTATGGAGGAAAGTTAGATACATTCCTTATGCGTTGTATGGATATTCTACTTGCTTTCCCTGGTATTTTACTTGCTCTTGCAATTGTTGCTGTATTAGGTGGAAGCTTAATCAACGTTGTAATTGCTGTAGCAATATTCTCCATTCCTGGGTTTGCTAGAATCGTAAGGGGTTCTACCTTAGCTACTAGGAAGCTAGAATATGTTGATGCGGTTAGAGCGCTCGGAGCATCAGATGCCCGTATCATAGCGAAGCATATTTTACCTAACGTATTATCACCGATCATTGTACAAGCTACACTTAGAATAGCGACTGCTATCCTTACAGCTACAGGTCTTTCATTCCTTGGAATGGGTGCACAACCACCGACTCCAGAGTGGGGTGCAATGTTAGCTGATGGAAGAGCGTATATTTTTGATGCTGGATATATCGCACTGTTCCCAGGACTAGCAATAGTTGTTGTAGTATTAGCATTTAATATATTTGGAGATGGATTACGCGATGCGCTTGATCCGAAAATGAAAAATTAGGAGGTAGGTGCAAAAATGTTTAAATTTGTCGTACGTCGACTGCTTCAGACGATACCAGTATTGTTCGGTGTCACGATTCTTGTGTTCTCACTTATGCACTTAACTCCTGGTAACCCAGCTCATATCATTGCCGGAGAAAGTGCACCGCAAGAAACAGTGAATCAAATTGAAGAACGTCTAGGGTTAAATGATCCTTTACCAGTCCAATATTTGGACTTTCTAAGGGATGTAGTTACATTTGATTTTGGAAACTCTTGGAGAACAAGCTTACCAGTAGTTGATGAAATCGAACCTAGGTTCTGGATCACATTCGAGTTAGCTTTATATAGTACCATTTTAAGTGTATTCATCGGTCTGTTCGCAGGTATCATTTCAGCCGTCAGACATTACACGCTTTCGGACATTGTCATAATGATCATCGCGTTGTTTGGGCTATCCATGCCGAACTTCTGGCTAGGTCTGATGCTCATGCGTTATATCTCAATTGATTTGGGGTGGCTGCCAGCGACCGGTTGGGGTTCCCCGGAACAGGTTATATTGCCTGTTATCACATTAGGGACAGCAGGTGCGGCTATAATTGCCCGAATGACTCGTTCCAGTATGCTTGATGTAATTACGCAAGATTATATTAGAACAGCTCGTGCAAAAGGGCTGAAAGAAAGAGTAGTTGTTTATCGACATGCTTTGAAAAATGCTTTGATCCCGGTTGTTACCGTCGTAGGTCTACAATTCGGTGCTTTCTTAGGTGGTGCGGTACTGACTGAGTCAGTTTTCGCCATTAATGGAATGGGCCGCTTGGTCATCGAAAGAATCAGAGCGCGTGACTTCCCAGTCGTGCAGGCATGTGTATTGATTATCGCGCTTATTTTCGTGTTCGTGAACTTACTAGTAGACATTTCATACAAGTTCCTGAATAAACGAATCGATCTAGACTAACTTGGAAGAGAGGTGAATTCCATGAGTAAAGAAAAAATTCTTGATGTAAAAGATTTGAGAACATCATTCTTTGATGATAATGGTGAAATAAAAGCAGTTGACGGTGTTTCTTTTACCGTTGAAAAAGGTAAAACTATCGGAATCGTTGGTGAATCCGGTTCAGGTAAAAGTATCACTGCTTTATCTATATTAAGATTATTAGAAAACCCAGGTAAGATTGTAGGCGGAGAAGTTCTTTTCAAAGGAAAAGATTTGGCTAAAGCTTCTGAAAGGGAAATGAGAGGTATCCGCGGGAATCAAATCTCGATGATTTTCCAGGAGCCTATGACTTCATTAAACCCTGTATATACGGTAGGACAACAGATTCGTGAAACACTGAAAGTCCACCAAGGTTTAGGTAAAAATGGCGGCACGAAAAAAGGAATCGAGCTATTGAAACTAGTTGGAATTCCTTCGCCTGAGGAGAGAATCAAAGCTTACCCACACGAATTATCGGGTGGAATGAGACAGCGTGTCATGATTGCAATGGCACTTGCTTGTAATCCAGAATTATTAATAGCAGACGAACCTACTACCGCTCTTGATGTTACGATTCAAGCTCAGATTCTTGAGTTGATCAATGAACTTCAAGAGGATATGGGAATGTCCGTTATCATGATCACGCACGATTTAGGTGTAGTTGCTGAAACGTGTGACTATGTAGCGGTTATGTACGGCGGTAAAGTAGTGGAGTTTGCGGATATTGAAACGTTATTCAAGAATCCAAGACATCCTTATACAGTTGGATTACTTAAGTCATTGCCACGTCATGATATTGATGTAGATGAACTAGAACCGATTAAAGGGACTGTTCCTAGTCCAAGAGAAATGCCTGACGGCTGTCGATTTGCTAATCGTTGTCCATTTGCAACGGATTTATGCTTCAATGAACTTCCATCATTGGATGAAATGAAGGATGGTAATGAAGTACGTTGCTGGATATACACTGATCGATGGGACGGCGATCCGGAGGTGAAAGTATATGAGCCAGAAAGAACTTCTTAAAGTAAAAAACTTAAAGCAATACTTCCCGATCAAGGGTGGATTCTTCGGACGCACAGTCAATAATGTTAAAGCTGTAGATGACATAACTTTTGATATTTACGAAGGTGAAACATTAAGTGTCGTGGGTGAGTCAGGTTGTGGTAAGTCTACAACTGGGCGTGCAATCTTACGCTTAGATGAACCGACTGACGGCGCGATTGAATTTGATGGAGAAGATTTACTTGCTTTAAGTAAAAAAGAAATGCGTACTCGCAGAAAAGACATGCAGGTTATTTTCCAGGATCCATATGCTTCATTGAACCCTCGTCAGACGGTCAGCCAAATTTTAGAAGAAGCTATGGAAATCCAAAATGTTGTTCCTAAAAAGGATCGACGTAAAAGAGCGATTGAGCTTATTGAGCAAGTTGGTTTGCGTGGTGAGCAGGTGGATCGTTTCCCACACGAATTCTCGGGTGGACAACGTCAGAGAATCGGTATTGCTCGTGCGCTTTCGGTTGATCCTAAAATCATCATTTGTGATGAGGCGGTATCAGCGCTAGACGTATCTGTTCAAGCACAGGTTCTTAACCTATTGAAAAAGCTTCAACGCGAATATAACTTAACTTTCTTATTCATTGCTCACGACCTCGGGGTGGTTCGTCATATTTCTGACAGAATCATAGTAATGTACTTAGGAAAAGTTGTTGAGATTGCAGATAAGAAATCATTGTTTGATAACCCTCAACACCCTTATACTAAGGCTTTGCTTTCAGCAATCCCGGTTCCTGATCCAACGAAGAAGAAAGAACGTATTGTTCTGGAAGGTGATGTACCTTCTCCAATCAACCCTCCAACTGGATGTCGTTTCCACACAAGGTGTCCATTTGCGACGGAGATTTGTGCGAAGGAAGAACCTGAGCTTCGTAATTTAGACCATATGGCTGAAGGGCATCAATCAGCATGCCACCATATGGAAAAAATTCTTTCAGGTGAAATGCAGCCTCACAAATAAGTAACAGTTGAAAACCTGGCCTCGAAATAAAATGGGGTCAGGTTTTTTGTATTACTTTAAGAACGTTTAATTTATTAAAGGATTAATGTATGTGAAAAACAAAGGCTTTCGCCATTAGGACTTGGCGATAAGCCAAGTTTTTCTAAGAATAAGGGTTCCTTCCTAGTTGGAAGGCCAATGCTTTGTTAAGGCACGCAAAAATGTACCTATGATGCTTGTGTGCAGAATAAAGTTTGAATTCTGATGATAATTTATCTATTTAAGTAAAAAATGTTATTATGGTTGAAGAACAATAATTTTTTCAGGAGGTCACACCATGCCAAGTGAAACATTAAATCAATTTTTAAATGAAAATCTGCAAGAATTGAAGGACCAAGGATTATATAATGAAATCGACGCTGTACAAGGTGCGAACGGGCCCGTCATTACTATTGATGACCGGAAATTAATCAACCTTTCGTCTAATAATTACTTAGGACTAGCTACAGATGATCGCTTGAAGGAAGTAGCTAAAGGAGCTGTTGATTCACACGGGGTCGGTGCAGGTGCTGTCCGAACAATCAACGGTACACTGGATCTTCATGTGAAGCTAGAAGAAAAACTGAAAGAATTCAAAGGAACTGAAGCAGCAATTGCTTACCAGTCTGGTTTCAACTGTAATATGGCAGCGATCTCAGCAGTGATGGATAAAAACGATGCTATTTTATCTGATGCGTTGAACCACGCGTCAATTATTGATGGTTGTCGTTTATCAAAAGCGAAAATTATTCCATTCAATCACTCTGATATGGACGACTTGCGCCAGAAGGCTAAAGAAGCCACTGAATCAGGCCAATATAATAAAATCATGGTCATTACTGATGGTGTATTTTCAATGGACGGGGATGTTGCTAAACTTCCTGAAATTGTACAAATCGCTGAAGAATTCGATTTGATCACATATGTAGATGATGCACATGGCTCAGGTGTTTTAGGAAAAGGTGCTGGTACAGTTAAACATTTCGGTTTACAAGACAAAGTCGACTTTCAAATGGGGACATTATCGAAAGCGATTGGTGTTGTAGGTGGATATGTGGCTGGTAAACAGAACTTGATTGATTGGTTGAAGGTTCGTTCTAGACCATTCTTATTTTCTACATCATTATCACCAGCGGATGTATCAGCTTGTATCAAAGCATTGGACTTGCTGATGGAATCTACAGAACTTCATGATCAATTATGGGAGAACGGTGATTACCTCAAGCGAGGATTGAAAGATTTAGGATTTGATATTGGAGAGAGTGAAACACCAATCACTCCATGTATCATTGGTGATGAAAAGACTACCCAACAATTCAGTAAGCGTTTGAACGAAGAAGGCGTTTACGCAAAATCCATTGTGTTCCCGACTGTACCACGAGGAACAGGTCGTGTGAGAAATATGCCTACAGCAGCCCACACGAAAGAAATGCTGGATGATGCTATTAAAATCTACGAAAAAGTCGGAAAAGAAATGAACGTTATATAGGAATCAGAAGGAAGGGAATGGAGAACCGAGAAATGAAAAAGATAATGATTACAGGGGCATTGGGTCAAATAGGATCCGAATTGACTACCATGCTCCGAAGTAAGTATGGGGAAAATAACGTCATTGCGACTGATATTCGTGAAGACGAAAGCGGATCGCTTGGAAATGGACCATTCGAAGTTCTGGATGTGACTGATGCGGGTCAAATGCATGAGATTGCGAAAAAGTACCAAGCTGATACAATCATGCACTTGGCTGCTCTACTTTCAGCGAAAGCGGAGAACAATCCGCAGTTAGCATGGAACTTGAATATGGGTGGCCTCGTTAACGCATTGGAAGTTGCCAGAGATTTGAATACACAGTTTTTCACTCCGAGTTCAATAGGAGCGTTTGGACCTTCTACACCGAAGGAAAATACTCCTCAAGATACGATTCAGCGTCCAACTACGATGTACGGAGTGAACAAAGTTTCTGGAGAGTTGCTATGTGATTACTATTTCCAGCGTTTTGGAGTAGACACACGTGGGGTTCGCTTCCCAGGTTTGATCTCTTATGTCACGAAGCCAGGCGGTGGAACGACGGACTATGCTGTCGAAGTTTACTACGAAGCATTGAAGAATGGTAAGTATACATCGTATATAGGTGAAGGTACTCACATGGACATGATGTACATGCCTGATGCAGTGAATGCGATCGTTCAATTGATGGAAGCAGACGCTTCTAAGTTGGAACATCGGAACGCATTCAATGTTTCAGCAATGAGTGCTGCACCTGAAGACTTTGAAAAAGCTATTCAGAAACATATTCCAGAATTCAAAATGGATTATGATGTCGATCCTGTAAGACAGAAGATCGCAGAAAGCTGGCCGAATGCGATTGACTCTTCCGCAGCAAAAGATGAGTGGGGCTTTGATCCGAAGTATGATATTCATAAAATGACAGAAGATATGCTACAACAATTGAAGGTAAGAGTATAAAGAGAAGGGTTTCGCATCGTTGTGCGAAACCCTTTTTGTCTTTAATTAAAAGTCTCATCCAATCTTGTAGAATAAAACTTGATTGCTTCTTCGTATTTTTGTATTCCTCCATCACTACTCGTTTCTGCTAATTTAGATAGTAAGATTTCCATCGCAAGGTCATAATCACCTAAATTGTAGAGTGTCATTGCGAAAAAGATATACATTTCATTACAGCTAGGAAATTCACTCATGCCAATTTCTAAAGTTTCTTTCGCTTTTTCATATAGGCCTACTGCACGATAGCTGCTTCCTAAGCATAATAAACCGTCTTTTCGATGATCACCAAAAAGTCCATTATCTAAGGCTTGTTCGTAATAGTTAATCGCCTGTGGGGCGAGCTCCATTTGGTCATGGACATAGCCAGCCTCAAGTAATGTGTAGGGATCATTCGGTTGCTCTTGTAATGCTTGCATAATCAGCTTTTTAGCCTGTTCCAGTTGCCCTTCTTTTCGATACATGATTGCTTGTTCTAATCCATCCATAATTATACACCTCTCCATCAATCGATACTCATATCACAATTTGAAATGATAATCTACTTAATATAATTTTATATACCCTTAAATTATATAAAAATTTATTAAATTCAAAGAAAATTCACAGTAAAAAATAAAATCGCTTTAAAATACGTAAAATTATAGAGATATAATAGTTGTTCACCCTTTTGACTAATTGAATAAATAAAACTAAAATTTAATATTAGTTGCGTCAAAACGCTGAGTAAGAGTGTTTATGTCTTTATTTTGACACATACTACTTATAAATTCTATTACAACAAACTAGGAGGAAAAGAATGAAAAAGAAATATTACTCCGATGAGTACTTAGGTACCGGAGTTCAATGGGGTTCATTTGTTTTAAGTGGAGGTTTCTTATTGCTCTTCTTATTATTCGCGTTTTTTGCCCCAGATCTGACTTCACAAATGGTTACAAAGTCGTTTGACTTTTCAGTAAAATATTTTGGACTTTTTTGGCAATTATTGATGCTTGCCACATTGATTGTTGGTTTGATTTTGATGTTCTCAAGATATGGTCGAGTGAGACTTGGCTTGAAAGAGAAGCCTCAATACGGATATTTCCGTTGGATATCAATGATTTTGTGTACGCTATTAGCTAGTGGAGGTGTTTTCTGGGCTGCCGGAGAACCAATGGCCCATTTCATGAACACTCCACCGTTGTTCGCTTCAGAAGGCATGAGTGATTGGGACCGTGTCGTCCCTGGTTTATCTCAAGCATTTTTCCACTGGGGATTCTCTGCTTGGGCGATTTTAGGTACCGTTGCAACAATTGTTATTATGTATGCACATTACCACAAAGGAATGCCTTTAAAACCACGTACGATTTTATACCCAGTATTCGGTGATAAGATCTACCGTAAAAATAACATCTTCGGAATTCTATCTGATGTAACCTCTATTGTTGCTGTTGCAGCAGGAACAATAGGTGCTATTGGTTTCCTAGGACTGCAAGCAGCTTATGCATTCGAAGAGCTGTTCGGTGTTCCAAGTACCTTATTTACACAGATCTCGTTCATTGTCATCCTTGTAACTATCGCTTCAATTTCTGCGGTGACCGGTGTAGATAAAGGGATTCAGATTTTAAGCCGTTTCAACGTTGGATTTGCAGTCGTTCTAATGATTCTTATTCTGATCGTTGGACCGACAATGTTCATTTTTGATGCATTCATTGCTGCAGAAGCATTCCAAATTCAAAATTACTTAATGATGAGTTTGACTCGTGCAGATAGTGCTTGGTTAGGTTGGTGGACCATTTTCTTCTGGGGTTGGTTCATCGGTTTCGGACCAATGATGGCGATCTTCATCAGCCGTATCTCTAGAGGACGTACGATCCGTGAGTTGATTATTGCTGTGGCGATCATTGCACCATTAGTCAGTAACTTCTGGTTCGCGACATTAGGTGGAACAGGAGTATGGTTAGAAATCCAGACTCCAGAGAGTGTATCTGTACCACTGAATGACGTCGGTCAAGAAGCTGCTGTTATGGCGATACTGAACCAGCTCCCTCTTGGTGGAATACTAGCGTTCGGTTTCTTATTCATAACCGTGATATTCGTTGCGACAACCACTGACTCCATGTCTTATGCGTCAGCCGTTGCAGTTACAGGTAATGATGACCCAAGTAAATATCTGAGAGTATTCTGGGCGCTGATCTTCGGTGCAACTGCTGTTGCTTTACTAGCAATGGGAGATAGTGGTGGAAGTATCGGCATGCTACAAAACTTCATTGTAGTGTCCGCAGTGCCAGTTTCGATCTTGATCCTGCCACCTGTGTGGGATTCAGTGAAAGTTGCTAAAAAGTTAGCGATTGAACAAGGTATTCGTAAAAAAGAAGATGAATAAATGATCAAGAGGGTCTGCGTGTGATGCTAAGTAGTTCAGTTTTGGAGTACAAATTTGCAATTTGTACCCTTTATTGGACTACTTTTTTCATATGAAATTGTAGGGCTAATTGTGATTATAATTGCACAACAGAATGTGGAGAAATCCAAAGGCATTTGGTATTTTAATGGTAAATTGATTTAATGGACGTTATTCAACTAACGCCGCAGTTTAGTGAAATAAATAGGGGGTTACATGATGGGACGAGTGGAAATATTTCATTCTTTAATAAGGGCATTTTTATTTATAGCATTGGCAATTGTTTTATTTGCAAACATGGGTGAATACCAACCACTTAGTATTGAAGCCAGAATTATTATTATTGTCTTAGTATCACTTGAAGCAATTGTTATTATTAGAAAAATAGATAATAGAAATAAAAAGGATTACTAATCGGTTTTGTGCTAACGGGTACGTTAGTTTAACAAGAATGAGCATTTTTCGATAAGTTGCTCTTTTTTTGTTGTAAAATTGCATTAGTTTTTGCACGTGATTTTGCAGGTCTTCAATAATTATTGTAGGTTTGCAAATCAGGTTTCATTTTCCTGTGTAAATAACTATTCAACATACAAATAAACATTGATATAACAATGAAAAATGAGCTTCAAATTGCTATGCAATTCAATGCTCATTTTATAATACATTTTTATTGTTTGTACTCCAAAACTGAACTACTTAGTGTGATACGTGGGCTCTTTTTTGATACTTCAGAATAAGCAATGAAAAGTAAGGTTATGCTTTGATCAGGTACACTTTTTATTTGATTAAGTCTTTTGACGCAGGGTATAGTATAGGAAAAGACTAAAGTAGGTGAGGGAATGAAAGCAAAACCGTGTATCAACTCTTTAACTGTAAGAAACTCACATGTTTTACCTCCTGATACCAACAGTCACGGGACGTTGTTCGGTGGAAGACTGATGGCTTTCATTGATGATGTAGGTGCGATTGCTGCGACAAGACACGCTCGCATGCCAGTAGTAACCGCCTCAACTGATTCGGTCGACTTTTTGAACCCGGTATATGAAGGGGATACGATCTGTCTTGAAGCATTCGTGACATGGACTCATAACACTTCTATGGAAATCTTCGTAAAAGCTATCACGGAAAATCTATTGACTGGTAAAAGAAAAGTATGTACGACCGCCTTCTTGACGATGGTTGCTGTGGACGAGAACGGTAAACCTACAAAGGTACCATCAGTCTACCCAGAATCAGAAGAGGAAAAATGGCTTCATGATGGCGCAGAGAAACGTGCTGAGTATCGTAAAGCTAGAAGAGATGATTCGAAAATGCTAGCGAAAAAGTTTGGAACAAGTCTTCCGTGGAATACGGGAGAGGAATATTAAGAAGCTAGAAGTCAGGACGTTGAGCCTGGCTTTTTTCGTGCCTAAACCTCACCGAATCACATTGACAGCTTCATGGCTACAAAGTACAATTTATATAACACGTAGAGAATTGATGGTGTAAAAATGACCGAGCAACAATCAGGAATTGGAAAGACTGCCTTACAGTTAGTATTAGCCAATAGTCATGAGATCAAAGAGGCAGAAGAAAAAGTTCAAGCAACATCCTATCGTTATTGTTTAGGTAAGACTGGCTCGATGGAACTTCAAAAGGTTGTTTCGGCGATCGAGACTGCCGCTAAACGAAACGGATTGGTTGATGACCAACTCTACCGTGAAATGCATGCTTTATATCATGCGATATTAGAAGCGGTTCAAGGCGTCACGAGAGGTCAAGTTCAATTAGGTGATGTCATGCGTACGGTCGGCCTGAGATTTTCCGTCGTTCGTGGCTATCCATACCCGAATTCAAAAGAAGGCGAATGGATTGCAGTCGCTTTATATGGAACGATCGGTGCACCCATCAAAGGGTTGGAGCACGAAACATCTGGTTTAGGAATTAATCACATTTAATATAAAGATGCCCATAGTAATTAGACAATAGGGGGCTTATTTTCAACATGTAGTTGGAGATAAGCCTCTTTTTTTGTGGGATGAAGGAGGTAATGAAATGGTTGTACTCGATGGTCACCATTTAACATTAGAAGATATAAAAAAAGTGGCTGTTCTCGGTGAGGAGGTTTCTTACTCCGAGGATAGCATGGAAAAGGTCAAACAGAGTCGTAAAACAGTTGAAGACGCTGTTGAAAATCATGAGGTAGTCTACGGAATAAACACAGGGTTCGGTAAATTCAGTGACGTTGAAATTGAACGTGAAGATATCGACGAGCTGCAGTTGAATTTAATTCATTCACACGCTTGTGGTGTCGGAGAACCTTTTTCAGAACCAGTCACGCGGGCGATGATCATGCTACGAGCTAACGCATTGTTGAAAGGATTTTCAGGGGTTCGTCCAGTGCTGATCGAGCGACTAATCGATTTATTGAATCATCAGATCCACCCAGTGATTCCTCAACAAGGATCGTTAGGGGCTAGCGGAGATCTGGCGCCATTATCTCATTTGGCTCTCGCATTGCTTGGCGATGGAGAAGTGATTTATCAAGGTCAGAAAAAGCCTGCATCTGAAGCCTTGCATGAGGAAAAATTGAAGCCTCTTGAGTTGAAAGCGAAAGAGGGATTGGCGCTGATCAACGGAACGCAAGCGATGACTGCAGTCGGCGCTCTGGCTTATCTAGAGGCTGAATCAATACTGAAGCATTCTGAAAAAATTGCTGCGATGACAATAGAAGGTTTAGAAGGTGTCATTGATGCGTTCGACGAGTTGATTCATCAAGCAAGAGGTTACCAGGATCAGATCGAAGTGGCTGAGAGAATCCGTACGTATTTAAAAGACAGCAAGCTTACGACCAAACAGGGGGAGAAGCGAGTTCAGGATGCTTATTCGATTCGCTGTATTCCCCAAGTGCTTGGAGCTTCGTGGCAAACCCTTCATTATGTAAAAGATAAGTTGGATATCGAAATTAACGCTGCAACAGATAATCCACTCATTTTTTCAGAAGAAGGTAAGGTGTTATCGGGGGGTAACTTCCACGGACAACCGATTGCGATTGCGATGGATCTGCTGAAGATTGGCATGTCTGAGGTGGCCAATATATCAGAGCGAAGAATCGAACGTCTCGTGAATCCTCAATTGAACGACCTACCTGCGTTCTTAAGCCCGCAACCTGGTTTACAATCAGGAGCGATGATCATGCAGTATGCAGCGGCATCACTTGTTTCAGAAAATAAGACATTGGCGCATCCAGCAAGTGTCGACTCGATCCCGTCTAGTGCCAATCAGGAAGATCATGTAAGCATGGGGACGATTGGGGCAAGACACGCGTCACAAGTGATTGACAATGTGCGTCGTGTGATTTCGGTCGAAGCAATTTGTGCGCTTCAGGCAGTAGAAATCCGCGGAATCGAACAAATGGCTCCTATTACAAAAGAGTATTATGAGACTTTGCGAGAAATCGTACCTTCCATTAAGAAGGACCGAGTCTTTTCTAAAGATATTGAAATGATGCAAGATTGGCTTACACAAAATTAGAGGGGGAATTGAAATGACAGAATCAAACATTCGTGCACCAAGAGGTAGTGAATTGACGACGAAAGGGTGGATTCAGGAAGCAGCGATGCGCATGCTGATGAACAACCTAGACCCTGAAGTGGCTGAAAACCCAGATGAGCTAGTGGTGTATGGCGGGATCGGAAAAGCTGCAAGAAACTGGGAGAGTTATCACGCCATTATCGATACATTGAAAGATCTCGAGGAAACCGAGACCTTACTCGTGCAGTCCGGGAAGCCTGTTGCTGTATTTCCTTCACATAAAGACGCACCCCGAGTGTTGATTGCCAATTCGAATCTCGTACCTGCTTGGGCGAACTGGGATCATTTCCGCGAGCTCGAGAAAAAGGGCTTGATGATGTACGGACAAATGACCGCAGGAAGCTGGATTTACATCGGGACACAAGGAATTTTGCAGGGGACGTATGAAACATTTGCTGAAGCGGCTCGTCAACATTTCGATGGAACGCTTAAAGGAACGTTGACTGTCACGGCTGGACTTGGTGGCATGGGTGGTGCTCAACCATTAGCGGTGACGATGAATGACGGTGTCGTCATAGCTATCGAAGTCGATGAAAAACGTATTCAACGTCGTATCGATCATCGCTATTTGGATTGCCAAGCGAATGATTTGGATGAAGCGATGAAGTTAGCTAATGAAGCGAAAGAAAAAGGTGAACCATTATCGATCGGACTTTTAGGGAACGCGGCAGATATTTTGCCTGAAATGGTTCATCGTAATGAAATCCCTGATTTGGTGACCGACCAGACATCGGCGCACGACCCACTGAACGGCTATTTACCAACGGGCTATTCATTAGAAGACGGGGAGAAGTTAAGAAAAAGTGACGAAGAAAAGTATTTGAAAGATGCTCGTGCAAGTATTAAAACGCATGTCCAGGCGATGCTTGACCTACAAAAAGCAGGGGCTATCACGTTTGATTACGGTAATAACATTCGACAGGAAGCCTACAATGAAGGATTAGAAAAAGCTTTCGACTTCCCAGGGTTCGTTCCAGCCTTCATTCGTCCTCAATTTTGTGAAGGGAAAGGACCATTCCGCTGGGTAGCTTTATCAGGAGATCCGGCAGATATTTATAAAATCGATGATGTTCTATTAAAGGAATTTGCGCATAACGAACACTTATGTAAATGGATTCGTATGGCGAAAGAGAAGGTCTCTTTTCAAGGATTGCCTTCACGTATTTGCTGGTTAGGGTACGGCGAGCGTGCGAAATTCGGTAAAATCATCAACGAAATGGTGGCATCAGGCGAACTTTCCGCACCGATTGTCATCGGTCGTGACCACCTCGATTGTGGATCGGTTGCATCACCAAACCGTGAGACAGAAGGAATGAAAGATGGCAGTGATGCAGTGGCAGACTGGCCGATCTTGAACGCGATGATCAACAGTGTGAATGGCGCAAGCTGGGTATCCGTGCACCACGGTGGCGGAGTAGGTATGGGCTATTCAATTCATGCAGGAATGGTTATTGTCGCAGACGGAACAGAGGATGCAGCAGCACGATTGGACCGCGTATTGACTTCAGATCCAGGTATGGGCGTCGCTCGTCATGTCGATGCAGGATACGAACTGGCGAACCAGACTGCTGAAGAAAAAGACGTACACATTCCAATGATGAAAAAACAATAAACGAAGGAGTGACCCTTGATGGATACGAAAAAGACGACACTACTATATAACATTGGCCAATTATTAACGATGGACGATCACGAAGGTCAGGTCCGCGGAAAAGATATGAACGAACTGTCGGTAAAAGAAAACTATGCCGTGTTGATGAAAGATGGAGTGATCGAAAAAATCGGTCCTTCTTCTGAAATGGAAAAGATGGAAGCTGATGAAAAGGTTGATTGTGAAGGGAAGTTAGTAACACCAGGACTTGTTGATCCACATACACACTTAGTGTTCGGTGGATCTCGTGAACATGAAATGGCTCTTAAACAACAAGGCGTTCCATACCTAGATATTTTAAAGCAAGGAGGAGGCATTCTTTCCACGGTGCGTTCGACTCGCGAAGCATCGGAAAAAGAATTATATGAAAAAGCAATGTTCCATTTGAATCGTATTGCTTCGTTCGGAGTGACTACAGTTGAAGCGAAAAGTGGATACGGTATGGATCGTGAAACTGAGTTGAAACAATTGCGTGTTGCTAAAAAAGCAGGGGAGAACCATCCACTGGATCTCGTATCGACCTTTTTAGGTGCCCACGCAATTACTGAGGACTACAAAGAGGATCCTGAAAAATTGCTCGATGAGATGGCGGATCTTTTTCAAGAAATCAAAGATGAAGATTTGGCTGAGTTCGTTGATATTTTCACAGAAACAGGTGTATTCACGATCGAACAGTCACGCCGTTACCTTCAAAAGGCAAAAGATCTTGGCTTCGATTTGAAGATGCACGCAGACGAAATCGATCCACTTGGTGGAACGGATCTAGCAGTTGAATTAGGTGCTCGAAGTGGTGACCACCTAGCTGTAGCGACAGATGAGGGGATAAGCAAGTTGGCGGATTCAGATACAATCGGAGTCTTGCTACCTGGAACAATCTTTTATCTAGGAAAAGGGGAGTTCGCCCGTGCTCGTGACATGATTGAAGCGGGTGCTTCGATTGCGATTTCCACGGACTTCAACCCAGGAAGCAGCGTGACGGAGAACTTGCAGCTGATCATGTCTTTAGCGGCACTGAAAATGAAGATGACCCCAGAAGAAATTTGGCACGCGGTTACGGTGAACGCGGCTCATGCGATCAATCGAGGGGATGAAGCGGGTCAAATCAATGTCGGACGTAAAGCAGATGTCGTCGTTTGGGACGCACCGAACTATATGTACATCCCTTATCATTACGGGGTGAACCACGTTCGAACCGTCTATAAGGCAGGACAGAAGTTGTACGAACGAGGTGATCTACTTGTCTAACTACTTGAAGCCTGCAGGCGAGGCTAAGTTCGTCGATCAATATGTCACGAAGATGGATCAATTGTTGAAATCCACGGAGCTGGCAGAAGGTGTATCGGAATATGCTTTAGTAGGTGCACCATTGTCGAAACCGTCGATTAGTCATTCTGGTGCGTCGTTCGCGCCAGGGGCGATCCGCCAGGCGATGGGCAGTTATTCAACTTATTCGAATGAGATGAGTCATGATTTTAGAAATCTTGAAATCGACGACTTCGGCGATATTTTGATGCATCCGACAGATGTCCAACATTCTCAAGGGAGGATTACTGACTCAATCGATGATCTTTTATCTAAAAGAAAGATTGATAACCTTTTTGTACTTGGTGGTGACCATTCGATCAGCGCTTCTTCTATTGATGCATTTCAAAAGCGCCACGGAAAAGTCGGTGTGATTCAATTCGATGCCCATCACGATTTGCGCAACTTAGAAGATGGCGGACCGACGAACGGAACTCCGTTCAGACGTTTGATCGAAGGGGGATCCTTAAAAGGAGAACACTTGGTTCAAATCGGTATCAGGGATTTCACGAATGCAGCAGGATATGATGACTACGCAAATGAACATAATGTAAAAGTGTATACGATGAAGGACGTTTTTGAACAAAAGATAGACAAAATCATTGAGCAATCACTTCATTCTTTATCCAAAAAAGTAGATGCCATTTATATTTCTGTTGATATGGATGTATTAGACCAAGCGTACGCCCCAGGATGTCCTGCAATCGGACCGGGTGGAATGGATAGTTACTCTTTAATGAAAGCTGTTGAAATCTGTGCCCAGCACAAGAAAACCAAAGCGATGGACATCGTGGAAATCGATCCGACATTGGACTTGAGAAATATGACCAGTCGCGTAGCAGCTCATGTACTATTTTCATATTTGAAGGGAAACCACTCAAAAAAACTATAATTTATTAAAAAAAATTAAAGGATTTCATTTCATTGTGTCGAATATAATATAAACACTAGAAATATAATTTAAAGATAGCGACATCTTTGGGGTGAAACGAGAATGAATAAAATATCGAGGTTGGTTATTCTGTTGATTGTCCTTGCTGTAGGCGTCACAGGGTATTTTGTCGTCGAAGCACAGAGTAACCAAGGGAAGTTTAAAAGTATGAGCCATGTTGGGGCATACTCAAATCTTTTCAAGGAATACGAGTCTGTCTATTTAGGCAAAAACATAAAATGGACTGGCAGTGATTTTCCTGTGATTCAAAACGTGAAAATCATCAAAAGTGATGGCAGTGAATTCGAAAACAATGAAGAAATTTCAATTGACTTGTTTATAGACGAGAAAAGAAAAACAAATGTCATTTATTCGGTCAATGAGGAATCGAAAGCAATCATTGATGGTTACCATTCAGTTGAAGAATACCAACTGAATAAAGAGAACGTGAAGTTAGTGATGAAAATAACTTTGCATGATCCTGGGTACGATTACGATTTAAGAGGATTCGAAATCAATTATGAAGTGAAAGGGAAAGAGAAATCCCAACTATTAGATTTAGATAACTTCATATTTTACGCACAGTAGATAAGCGACCTTGAACTTTTGCCACTCCTTCGATTACAATGTACACAGAATGGAGTGATTTCATGAACAAAGCAGAATTAGAAGCAGAACTACAACATTTAAAGATGGATTATATACGAATTCAAGGCGATGTAGAAAAGATGGAATCGATCGGTGGTCGGACCATTCCGATTGAACAACATTTAAAGCGTTTGGAACAAGAAATCGCCGATGTACGTAAAAAATTACAAGAAGCAGAATAAATAATGACTAATAACCACTCAAAATCGGGTGGTTATTTTTTTGTGCATTTTTAGGGAATAATTCAGGTCCCCATCCAATATATTTAACAGGTAGTGAGGAAAGCGCTTAGATAATGAGACTTTATGATTAATCCATTTGTACTGAGCAAAAATGAAAAAAGTTAAAAAAGATAGAAATTGTGAGTAAATCGAAGTAAATGCGTTATAAAGAACAATTAATGTTCTTTATTTAGAATATTTGGCCTTTTTTGAAGGTTTGCAAAGTAGATTCTTATGACTATACTATGAATCATAGTTCTTTATATAGAACAAAAAATAGATTAATAGATTCTTTTTGTTCTTATTTAAGAACTAATGAATCCCAGGAGGGTTTGGGTTGAGAAAAGGAAGATTAACTATGATGAGAAAAAAACAATTGCAGCGTAGGATCTTTTTGAAAGCTTTCTTGGTGTTATACATTACATTTTTAAGTATTTCTCTAAGCACAGGTGGAACGGATGCACAGTTTAATGATGTAGAGACAATTAAGGAATCCATATCAACGTGCGTTTGGCATGTAAATGATAAAGGTGAGTACGTTTGCGGTGAAGGAGATTGGGATAACAGTTCTCTCGACTTTGATGGAATGGATGTTGGAGGAACTTTAGATGAACTGTTTGCTTGGGTGAAAAATGGTGGTGATGGTGACATGGAATCAAGTTGGATCTATTACGTATATAAAGACGGAGAAAAAATTGAGGATTTTGAAGGCGAAACGCCTCTAATAAAATCAGGTGATAAAGCAAAATTGATTTATGACGGACCAATTGAACCTGGAGATTATAAATTCAGATTCATCCGACCAGATGAGCATGCCAATGGAAACGGCAAAGGTAAAGGAAAGAACCTTTCGATTAATGAATCAGAAAGTTCTGGAGGTTACAGTAGTACCATCACAATAACAGAAGAAATGTTTGAAGGCAGCGAAATAGAAGTGCAAACAATGGACGTAGAAAATGAAATTTCTGAAGAAGAAGATGAAAAAAACAGTATTCAGAAACCTCAACAAGAGAGTCAAGAAAATGATGACGTAGATGATAAAGAGCGTGAACAGTCTGACGGAACTAAAGACGCAAGTGAACAAGCCGATGAGTCCGACAATAAAGATTCTAAGTCAGGTGAAGAGAACGTTACTACTGGTGAAGATAAAAAGAACAAAAAAAATTCTAGCAAAGAAGACAAGAAAGAAACAAGCGGATCTGATTCACAAGTAGAAGTTTCTGAAGATAATACAGAGTCTGAAAACAACCAAACATCTGATGAAGAATCTGATCAAGCTGAAGAAGATGCGAAAAAAGAAAATGTTGGTCCTGACACGGATAAAGTTGAAAATGTAGATTCGGATAATAGCAAAAAAGTAAACACAGATTCAGATGAATAAACCGTGGACAATTGTTAGGAAGGTGTGAATTATATGAAAGCAATTAAGTGGATTGGCAAAGTTGTGAATGTGTTTTTAATTGTAGCACTAGTTTTCACATCAATATTAGTGTTTACCAATCTGTCATCAGACGGACCTCCGCAAATTTTTGGGCAAGAACTAAAGGTAGTTTATTCCGGATCAATGGAACCTGAGATTAAAACGGGTGCTGTAATTGGAATCAATCCAAATATAGATAAAAACTCCATAAAGGTTGGGGAAGTTATTATGTTCCAATCTGAACCAGGAGTCTACGTAACACACAGGGTAATGGATGTTACCCAAAACGATAGTGGAGTTCTATATACAACCAAGGGTGACAACAATGAAAGTGCTGATATTAACCCTGTTCAAGCAGAAAACGTTTATGGAGTTCACTCTTCGATTAATATTCCTTTCGTAGGATACATGATGGATTATGCAAACAGTTCTATGGGAGTAGCTACCTTACTGATTATACCTGGAATCATTCTATTACTAAGCTCTATTAAATCAATTTATCAGGCAATAAGGTTAAGGAAAGAAGATGTGCAATCCGATTCAATTTAATCAAGTTTTTATCGACTAGCCTTTTATAGGTCTAGCGATGAAATAAATTAATTTACATACCTCATGTTGGGTGGGGTAGGAGAGGGAGGATTTTTTTATGAGTATTAAGAAGAAAATTGGAATGGGAGTATTGACCGGGGTAATGGGTCTATCGTTAGTAGGGGGTGGAACTTACGCAGCCTTTAACGACACTGCTACAATTAATAACCACTTTGCAGCAGGAACATTAGATTTAGAAGTTGGAAAAAATCACTCTAGTCACACCATGAACTTTGATTTAGGTAACATGAAGCCAGGCGATAATGTTCAAAGAATTTTCAAATTAAATAATGTCGGTTCTTTAGCTATTAAGGAAGTGTTATTAAATGTAACTGCAGATAACTTTGATGCTGATCAAGGCTATAATCAGGATATGGAAGATTTCCTAGATCAATTTGAAATTGATTTTATGAATGAAGACGGTGAATCTCCACGTCACGAACCTAGAGAAAATATTGTTAAGTCTGGAGAAACATTAACATTAGGGGACTTATTCAGAGAGGATCTAAGTTCTGTAAAAGATGATTTCAAAGCTACAGATGGTACGCCACGAATAAATTTAGTACCTTTAGTATTACCAGGAGATGCTGACCATACAAGAATAGGTTTACCAGTTGAACCGAATGATCAGGATGCTGTATTTATTCAAATAACTTTTAAGGATGACCAGAACAGAGTTGGGGGAGACTATTCAGAATTTATACAAAACAAATTCCAAACAAATGAAGTCGACTTCTACTTTAACTTAGAAGCTACTCAGTGGAATGGTTACCATATTGACACTCCTGAGGGTAATGGAGAAGTAAATAACAAGATTGCACCAAATGCTACTGATGGAGACGGTAATCCTGTTGCTACTCCAGAAACAAAAGGCAACGGAAAATATGATGGTAATGAAGTAGTCGACGATTCAAATACTGGGAACTAGTAGTTAGAATTCATAAATAAAAAGGCAGGGAGTCCCTGCCTTTTTATTAAATCAATATCATGAAGAAAAGAGGCATAGTTTATGAAGCGGTTTATTTTTTTCGTTGCCTTTTTGTACACCTCATTTGCATTAATTTTTATTCTTCCGGGATTAGAATCTAGTGCATTTGAACAAGATTCAGTAAGTTTAATTACCTCTCCAACAGAGGTGTTGTTTGATATAACTAACATGAAGCCTGGGGATCGTGTGGAAAGAAACATCTCAATTAACAATGATGGTGCAAAGGATTACTATTATCAATCTAAAGCTGAGCAAACGAGCGGTTCTAAAAAGCTTTATAATGAGTTCCAACTGACTGTCATAAATGATGGAGAAACGCTATTTGAGGGTAGTCTTGGGGACTTTTTTGGTTTTGAACCTCGCCAGTTAGCTTCTGGTGAATCAGAAGAGTTGTTATTTGTAGCTGAATTTCCATATGAATCTGGAAATGAATTTCAGGGACTTGAAATGGACTTCTTAATTGAAATATGGGCGGATGGTGAACCGATCGAACCGGTCGTCAGCGATAATTCTGATAAACCATCATTCAATGGCTTCCTCCCACAAACTGGTGAAGAGTCATCGATCATCTACTTCATCATTGGTGGTTTGGCGATAGCTTTAGGTGGAACCATCTATTTTAAAGCTAGAAGAAAAGATGTAGGGTGATGATGCCAGATGAAGCGTTTGATAGGGTTAGTGTTCATCATTGGTGGAATTCTTACGATCTTTTTCCCAACGCTTGAAAATAGTTATTATTCGTCACAAGAGAATCAGCTGGTGTCGGAGTTTCAGTCACTAGATCGGGTGTTTGCCGAGGTTGATGAAGCAGAGTTAGAAGGGGAATCAACTCACACTCAAGAATCTGAAGATGAAGCAGAGATTACTGACCAAGTTCATAGCGTCCTGACCATAGAAAAATTGGATTTAACGCTTCCTGTTTTACATGGTGCTACTGAAGAGAACCTTAAAATTGGGGCAGGTATCATGAGTGACACGACGCCATTGGGGGAGATCGGGAATACGGCAATTGCGGCTCATCGAAGTCATACGTATGGAAGACAATTCAACCGGTTAGACGAGCTTGAGAGTGGAGACACAATCGAAATCGAAACGACAGACGGCCAAACAACATATCAAGTGTTCGAAAAAGTGGTTGTTACTCCGGACGATTTATCTGTACTGGATCCTATGGGGGAACAGTCAGTAGTTACATTAATTACTTGTGACCCGATGATTGATCCGACGCATCGGTTGATCGTACACGCTAAAAAAATAGAAGATTCCTCAAAATAAAAAACCTCCACGTGGAAGGTTTTTATTTTTGACTTTGTTTCCATTTATTATATTCTAGGAAGTCTTTGAATTCTTCTTTGGATATTCCTGAGTCCATCGCTTCTTTCACTAACTTTGTCCATTCGTTATCTAAGGGGTCTGGATCTTCACTACCCTCTTTTGGTTCATTCAATAATTGGTCGACGGACACATTCAATTCGGATGCGATTTTTTCTAGAAATTGTATGGAAGGGTTTTGTTGTATATTTCTCTCTAAAGCGCTTAAATATGACTTTGCCACACCAGCACGTTCTGCCAATTCAGTTAACGACATACCCATGGCTTTGCGATATCTTTTTACTCTTTCACCGATCATAGGCGGTACCCCCTTTAAAGCGACGCTTCTTCTCTTCTCTTTTTTTAATTCCTTCTTAGAATATAGCACAAAAAGTTAATAATTTCTTCAATTATCAAACGATTTAGGTCATATGGAGTAGATAAAGAAGATTTTATGCTTCATATCAATAAAGTGGTGCACCATTAAAATCATATCCTTCTCATTTGTGTATAAACGTTTTACACTAGGTATAATAATTGATATGATGTTAGTGTTTTAACAAATGATATGTTACAAAATGAAAGAGTGTATCCTATGGGAAAAGAGAAATGGCTGTTTTTGAATTCAGGAAGTCAGTCCGCTGCTTACAATATGGCGATGGATGAATGTCTATTGAAGTGGCACAGCGAAGGTATTATTCCTCCGGTTTTGCGTTTCTATACGTGGGAACCTGCGGCGATGTCTTTAGGGTACTTTCAGAAAATTGATGGAAAAATAAATGTTAAAGCGATTGAGGAATACGGCTTCGATTTAGTCCGCCGTTTGACGGGTGGACGTGCTGTACTTCATGATCACGAGCTTACATATAGTATAGTTGTTTCTGAAAAACATCCAGATATGCCGAAAACAGTAACAGAAGCTTATAAAGTGATTTCACAAGGATTGTTAGATGGTTACCGCAAGTTAGGAATCGAAGCTGATCTTGCAGTACCTGAAGGGAAATTGAACCGAACGGGATCTGCCGTTTGTTTTGATGAACCTTCTTGGTACGAGTTAGTCATTGAAGGTAAAAAGGCTGCAGGAAGTGCTCAAACGAGGCAAAAAGGTGTCATTCTCCAGCACGGGTCAGTGCCGATCGGGATGGACACGGACAAGTTATTCGATATGTTCGTCTACCCGACTGAACAAGCAAAAGCAAAAGCAAAACAAATCTTTAGTGAAAAAGCTACTACAATGGAAGATTTTCTGAATCGTAAGCTTTCATTGGAAGAAGTTGAACAGGCTTTCTATGAAGGTTTTCAAGAAGGACTAGAGGTCGAGTTTAAACCATTAGAATTATCACCAGAGCAAGAACAAGAAGTAAAAGAATTAGCTGATAGCAAGTATCTAATGAAGGAATGGAATTTTGCCAAATAATCTTTAAGGGGTGGATCGCTTGTCTAAGAAAGAAGAATACGTTAGAAAACCTGAGTGGTTGAAGATTAAACTTAACACGAACAAGAACTACACTGGCTTGAAAAAGATGATGCGTGAGAAAAACTTGAACACTGTCTGTGAAGAGGCCCGTTGCCCGAACATCCACGAGTGCTGGGCGGTTCGTAAAACAGCTACGTTCATGATTTTAGGTAAGGTGTGTACACGTGGGTGTCGTTTCTGCGCTGTACAAACTGGCTTACCGACTGAAATCGATTGGCAAGAACCTGAGCGTGTAGCAGAGTCCGTTGAAATCATGGGCTTACGTCACGCGGTTGTTACAGCGGTAGCGAGAGACGATCTTCAAGATGGTGGTGCTGCGGTTTTCGCTGAGACAGTGAAAGCTATTCGTAAACGTAACCCAGGAACGACAGTAGAAGTATTGCCTTCAGATATGAAAGGTGATTACAATAGCTTGCATATGTTAATGGATGCAGGGCCTGATATCTTTAACCACAATATTGAAACAGTTCGTAGATTGACCCCTACGGTTCGTTCGAGAGCTACTTATGACCGTTCACTGACATTATTGAAAAGAGTTAAGGAAGTCGCACCTGATGTTCCTACGAAATCAAGTATCATGGTAGGTCTTGGTGAAACGAAAGAGGAAATCATCGAAGCGATGGATGACCTTTTAGCTCACAATGTAGATATTTTAACGATCGGTCAATATTTACAGCCGACACGTAATCACTTAAAGGTAGAGCGCTATTATGAGCCACACGAATTTGCGGAGCTACGTAAGATCGCTTTCCAAAAAGGGTTCCAGCATTGCCAAGCTGGTCCATTAGTCCGCTCAAGTTATCACGCGGATGAACAAGTTAGTGAAGCTTCAAAAGCTCGTCGTGAGCAATTCGAAGAAAACTACATTAAGAATCAACCAGCTTCATCAATCTAAGTACACTAAAAACCCGGACCAAATTTAATTGGTCCGGGTTAATTTATGCACTCAGATTAATCGTTCGTGCGATCTACCATTTTTACTAATACGTGTGCAATGTTTTCGCGTTCTTTTTCGTTCGCCACGTTCCACATTTCATTTAGTAAATATTCTTCGCGGTTACGCGGTTTTTCTTGTTTTGCTAGATAATCTGCAACTTTTTTTGCGTATTTAGTTAATTGGTCGTCATCAAGACCAATTTTTTCTCCCATTTCAACTTTATCTCCTAAATAGTCTTTAAAGTATTGGAAGTTTTGCATGATCTCATCTTTCTTTTCTTCCTTCATATGAGCGACTTTCTTTTCTGGATTTTCAGCCATTCTGTAAAACTCCTCTCATTTGGGTATTACTGGTACCTACTAAATGCATTCCCGTGAGAGAGACTTTTAAACATTAAGCTGTATTGAATTACTGTTTGTTCGTTAATAAATGATTTTCATAGATTACGTCATGTAAATCTTTGAACGATACATGTTCGTCTTTAAATTCAGTAGGTGACTCCAGTCCTGCAGCAGCTGCGATATTGAACAAGCCTTCTCGCGTCGAAATGACGTAATTGGTCACGCGGTAAGATTTCTCTTCAATATTCAGTGCGCGTTGCAATTTCCCGTCGGTGGTAGCCACTCCTACTGGACAATGGTTGGTATGGCAAACTTGGGCCATGATACAGCCGACTGTCACCATGAAAGCACGAGCCAATTGTACCAAATCTGCTCCTAATGCTAGAGCGATCGCGACTCTGTCAGGTGTGAAAAGCTTTCCTGACGCAATGATTTTGACCTGGTCGCGTACACCAGCTTCTTTCAAGCTTTTATGAAGAATTGGAATAGCTGCTTTGATCGGAAGACCGACAGAATCAGCTAGCTCTTGGTAACTTGCTCCTGTTCCGCCTTCACTTCCATCAACGGATATGAAGTCTGGCGCGATGCCTGTTTCTTTAATAGCTTCAGCTAGTTGAACGACATCTTCTTCTTGCCCGACAACGATTTTCATTCCAACAGGGAGTCCTGAAACGTCACGAATTTGATCAATGAATTCTAACATTGAAACTGGATCGTCAAACTCTTTGAATCTGTTTGGACTATCGACAGATTGATAAGGTTCAATGTTACGTATTCTAGCAACTTCTGGTGTCACCTTTTCAGCCTCGACATGGCCTCCACGTGTTTTAGCGCCTTGGGCCAGTTTGATTTCAAATGCTTTGATTTGTTCTATTTCAGCCTTTTCTTTAAGCAATTCCCATGAAAATTCGCCTTCTTTTGTACGAACACCGAATAAGCCGGGACCGATTTGCATAATTAAGTCTACGTTCCCTTTTAAATGATAGTCGGAAACGCCGCCCTCACCTGTATTCATCCAAGTACCGCCTGCTCGGCCAAGTCCGATTGATAGGGCTGTAATTGCACGATCACCTAATGCTCCGTAACTCATCGCAGACATTCCAACCATTCCTTGAACATGGAAAGGGTGCCTTGCATGTTTACCGATCACCACTTCGTAGTCCTTACTTAATAAGTATGGGTCTACCTCAGCTTTTTCCCTGTGCTCTTTTCGGGAAAATAAGTATTCCTTTTCTATCTTATACAAGTACGAAGGCACCATTGGCTCTCGGGTAATAGCCATTTCTTGTTCAAGTTTAGGGAACATTGAATTTTTCACATAATAACCTGGGTCATCGTAATTTCTCTTTGAACCGAAGCTGACCATACGATTTTTGTATTTGGCAGGGACTACGATGTCTTGATAATCTTTTCTGGAAAAAGGGAGTGCATCCCCGTCTTCAGAAAACAAGTATTGCCTTAGTTCGGGACCGACCATTTCTAAAAAGTAACGCATTCGTCCCACTAAAGGATAGTTTCTAAGAACAGAATGTTTCTTTTGGTTGCGATCGACGAAAAAAGCGTAAAGCATTAAAAGACCCGGTAAAATTAAAATTAGAGTAATGAATATTAATAGTACGTTAGATAATATGTCAGCCATTGACTCCCCTCCTATTCAAATATATAATTGCTATCATGACTTACTAAGTGTGCATTGTTCTGAGCGTTTTTAATTATAAAAACACGTTTTTTTATAAACTTTTATCCAGACCAGTTCCCCTTACTTGTCTATATACCACAATAGTACATAAGTTAAGCAGTTTGTACCATTTTAGCGGGAGGGCATTTTATGGAAAGTTTACTCTTCAAATTAATGTTGATCGGTTCATTAGGAGTGTTATCCCAATGGGTTGCTTGGCGTTTTCGTTTACCAGCAATCGTTGTCATGGCGATTGTCGGTTTGATGGCTGGACCGATCTTTGGAATTATGAACCCGCAAAATGATCTAGGGGAATTATACTCACCGTTAATTTCTATTGCGGTTGGAATTATTTTATTCGAAGGAAGTTTAAGTCTAGATTTGCGAGAAATTCGAGGCTTAGGAAAGCCTATTTTTCGGATTGTATCCATAGGCGCATTATTAGCTTGGCTATTAGGTTCGTTGGCCGCTCATTATGTCGCTGATTTATCTTGGGCAGTATCATTTGTTATCGGTGGTATTTTCATCGTGACAGGTCCTACGGTAATCTTACCTCTTTTACGCCAAGCCAAATTGAAGCCGAGGCCTGCCGCTATTTTGAAGTGGGAAGGCATTATTGTTGATCCTTTCGGCGCGTTGATCGCCGTTTTCGCATTTGAGTTCATCAAGTTTCTGACAATCGATACTGTGACATTTGCAACAGTATTGGCCTTCTTGACGGGCTCGTTGTTAGCAGTAGTCATCGGTGTTTTCTTCGGGTACGGTGTCGGTTGGATGTTCGAAAATGGCTTCGTTCCAGAATTCTTGAAGTCACCGATTGTTTTGATCACGGTCATTATGGCCTTTGTTCTAAGTGATACAGTCATGCATGAAACTGGGCTATTGGCTGTTACTGTCATGGGGATGACACTGGCCAATATGCATATATCCTCAATTGGTGATATGAGACACTTTAAAGAAAATATCTCCATTTTACTGGTTTCTGCAATTTTCATCATGCTGACAGCATCCCTTAATCGTGAGACATTGCTTTCTATTTTTGATTGGAACATCATTGCATTCATCTTACTGATGTTATTTGTCGCTCGACCATTAACGATTTTCTTGTCCACAATCGGCACGGATCTTCAGTTCAAAGAGAAGCTATTAGTAGGGTGGATCGCACCTCGAGGTATTGTAGCACTGACGGTTTCTGGTTATTTTGCTGGGATACTACTAGAGGCCGGATTCGACGATGCGGTGATTTTAACTTCACTCACTTTCGGCTTAGTATTTTCAACGGTTGTAATCCATGGTTTTTCTTTAGGATGGATGTCTAAAAAGCTGGGGTTATCTACAGAAAGTAAGCCAGGAGTGTTAATTGTAGGGTCTAGTAAATTTTCAGTCAATTTTGCGAAAGTACTACAAGATTTAAATATTCCAGTCTTGGTTTCGGATTCTTCTTGGAGTAGATTATCACATGCTAGAAGATTGGATGTACCTTATGAGAACTGCGAAATTTTATCTGAGCAGACGGATTACCAAATAGATCTGACACCTTTTGAATACATGATTAGTGTGACAGAATATGATTCTTACAACACTTTGATCAGTTCAACATTCGTTCCTTCTTTCGGAAGAGAACATCTGTATCAATTACCTTTGCAAGTGAATCAAGGTGATCACCTTGAAGATGTAAGTAAGCATATAAGTGGTAAGCAGTTATTTGAAGAAGGAGCTAACTGGACATCGTTGAATGAAAAGATCAATGGTGGTTATATGTTTAAGAAAACTTCAATCACAGATCAATATTCCTTCAAGCAATATCTAGCGGACCGTGAAGAAGGAAGTGTACTATTAATGGTTGCTCGAAAATCAGGTTCTATCGACTTCTTTTCACCTTCTAATGACACGAAGGCTGAGGTTGGAGATACAGTAATCAGTCTAACAAAACCTAATAACCATTAAGTTCATAAATTAAAAATCTTCGCCATTAAAATAAAGTGGCGGAGATTTTTTTATTAGTTTTCTCCTTTGATAGTAACTATATGAGAGCAGTATGGTTGCTTGTGGGTACTTTGACATGATATAATTTTTTAATAATTCAGAATTCATATTCCGACAATTTTCTCAAGTATGAAATATTTTATAAATATAATAAATACACACATACTATAAAAAATAAAATCCAGTCAACCTGCAAAAAATAAGCATTCTGAATTATATGAAAGATATGTGGATGATAAAAAAGGATAGTATTTTTCAAGTTGAATTCTTCACGGCATAAGTGATTTATTTGTGCTATATGAATTTTTTTAGGAGTTGTAGAGCTTACAATTTGTAAGGTACGATTAAATGTACGTCTTATGTGAATTAATTAATCAGTCTAAAGATATAGGTAATAAGTGAAAGGGGAGGGAACATGAAAAAAGGTGCGTTTTTTGATAACCCATTCTTCCGAGGAATAGGGAAAGCCCTTAATATGCTTGATCAGGCGATCTTAAAGATGGAAGAATTCATCCTTAGTGCATCAGTCATTGTCATTTCTCTTATGATTTGTGGAAATGTAATCAGTCGTGAGTTATTTGGACCAAGTATTTATTTCCATGCTGAGGTCGCTCAATTTGCTATTATCATTGCTACCTTCATGGGAATAAGCTATGGTGCCCGGAAAGGCAGGCATATTAGTATGTCAGCGATTTATGATTCAGTGCCTTTCAAATTCAGGAAGTTCATGGCTATTTTGATTCCTCTTGGTACAGCGATTGCATTGTTCGTCCTTGCATACGTTTCGTTCCAATATGTGCAGAATGCATATGAACGAGGAACCACGACAACATCGCTCCGGGTACCGATTTATTTAATGTATATGTTCCTCCCGATTGGCTTTTTGTTAGGTGCCATCCAGTATGTACGTAACATGCTCGTAAACATCTTCAACAAAGAGGTTTATATTGGTACAGATGCATTAGACTATAATGATATCGAGCCCGAAAAACGAGAATTAGATGATAACCTACAAGTATAAAAAATATAAAGCGAGGAAATCTACATGCTATCATTATTGCTAGGAATCATGTTTGTACTATTGATGCTGAATTTCCCAATGATGATCCCATTGATTATTGCTCCTTTTGTAGTGGCAATGATTTATCTGCCAATTTTTGATTCGTCGATAATGGTGGGACAGTTAATCACTGGTATCGAAACATACGAATTGCTATGTGTACCGTTATTTATATTCGCTGCTGATATCATGACCTCTGGTCGGACAGCGGATCGTTTACTAGATTTCATTGGTTCATTCGTTAGACATATTAGAGGTGGTTATGCAGTTACAACAGCTGCAGCTTGTACCATGTTCGGTTCGATTTCGGGTTCTACCCAGGCAACGGTTGTTGCCATTGGTAAACCTATGCGCGAACGTTTACTTAGAAATGGCTATAAAGATTCTAGTGCTATAGCTTTAATAATTAATGCCAGTGACGTAGCTTTACTAGTACCTCCAAGTATTGGACTGATCATTTATGGTTTAGCTTCTAATACTTCAATCGGGGACTTGTTTATCGCTGGTATTCTACCTGGTGTATTGGTATTCTTAACATTCGCTATATATAGTATGATTTATGCAAAAGTTAAGGGAGTACCGCTTGCTTCGAAAGCAACATGGAAAGAAAGAGGGCAATTTTTCATAAGAGCTTTATTGCCTTTAGGCTTCCCGATTGTAGTAATCGGTGGTATCTACACAGGTACTTTCACTGCTACAGAAGCAGCAGGTGTATCCGTATTATACGCATTCATTCTTGAGGTAATTATTTACCGTTCTATTCATATCAAAAAGATCCCAAGCATTGCTTTATCAACGGGGTTAGTAACATCTGCAGTATTCATTCTTGTTGCAGGTGGGCAAGTGTTTACTTACTTAATCAATATTGAAAAAGTTCCGCAAATGTTGTCGGAAGCAGTCTTAGGAAGTGACCCTAGTGCAATTTATGTGCTAGTGATTGTAACGATTTTCTTCTTCGTAGGTTGTATGTTTGTGGATCCGATTGTTGTTATATTAGTATTAACACCAATCTTCATGCCGGCAGCAAGTGCTGCAGGAATTGATCCTGTACATTTAGGAATCGTTATCACCTTCCAAGCGGCATTAGGTTCAGCAACACCACCGTTTGGGGTTGACATATTCACGGCAAGTGCCGTATTTAACCGGCCTTATATGGAGGTCATCAAAGGAACACCACCATACATTTTAATGATGGTGGTCATATCAATACTATTAATTCTGTTTCCACAGATTTCTCTTGCGTTATTGTAAGAGAATCTTTGAAAAAATAATTTATTAGGGGGTAATTACCATTATTTTTAACAAAAAGTTTTTGTTAAGTTTGGTATTAGTTTTAACATTAGGTATGCTTTTAGCTGCTTGTGGTGGCGATGATTCAGAAGGTGATTCTGGAGATGACACTACAGATGAGTCAAGTGGCGACGATTCAAGTGAAGGCGGTGACGAAGAAGCAAGTGAAGGTTCTTCAGATATTGAGGAACAGACTTGGAGATTCGTTACTGAAGAAGTACAAGGACAAGTTCAGTATGTATATGCTGAAGAGTTTGCTAATCGTATGAGCGAGAAATCTGATGGAAAAATCAACATTGAAGTATATGAGTTCGGTGGTCTAGGTAGTGAAACGGACCAGGTAGAGCAGTTACAAAGTGGTAACGTTGAAATGGCTGTTATGTCTCCAGGTTTCACTGGTAACATGGTAGCTGAAGGACAGTTATTCGCATTGCACTTCCTATTACCGGATGACACAAGAGCAGTTCAAGACATCTTGAACGAAAGTGAAGCATTAAACACAGATCTACGTGAGCGCTATGAAGAGTATGATATATCTCCTCTAGCTTACTGGACTGAAGGTGCTATGCAGTGGACCAGTAATGTAGGTATTCAAGAACCATCTGACTTTGAAAATCTGAAAATGCGTGTTCAAACTTCTCCTTTAATTATGGAGTCTTATGAAGCGTATGGTGCTAGCCCACAATCTATGAGTTGGGGTGAATTGTACACTGGTTTAGACCAAGGTACAGTTGAAGGGCAAGAAAACCCGATCTTCTTTATTGCGGATGCATCTTTCCACGAAGTTCAGGACACAATGACTATTTCTAACCACAACAACTATGTAGCGATGACTACTGTTAACACTACATGGTACGAAGGCTTAGATGAAAACATTCAAACTATGATTGATGAAACAACTGAAGAAATGCAAGAGTGGGTTTATGAAGAGCAAGAGCGCCAGAACGAAGAGTATCTAACTGTAATTGAAGAAGATACTGAAAACCCTACAGAAATCATCGAACTAACTGAAGAACAGCGTGACGAGTTCAGAAAACTTGCTGAACCAGTTCGTGACTTCTATCGTGATGAAGTTTCTACTGTAGATGGTGCTATTCTTGATAAGCTTATGGAAGAAATAGAATCTATGTCAGGTGAATAAATCTTGGCTTTGAAAACAGTCCTGCACGAGCAGGGCTGTTTTTTTACATAATAATAAATCTTGCTTTTCTGATAATAGTTGACTTTACTTAACCTAGGGAGTAAAGTGAAATTATAAAATAAATAATGACAAATATTTTACTTATATAAAGGGGAGTAGCTTGTTACATTATAGTCGTCATTACGAGATCTAATCTCCGGCTATGGTGGCAGCAAACATTCTGTTGTTAGCGAGACCTTTACGTGGACATGCTATGTGCGTAAAGGTCTTTTTATGTGGCCTTTACCAGCTGTCTGGTAAGGGCCGTTATTTTTTGGTCTAGAATATTTGGCATCATTTAATAACTCATGCAAATAAGGAGAGAAAGTAAATGGATGTAGGCTTATTACTTGAATACGGATGGGTTCTGATCGTATTAATCGGGTTAGAGGGGATTCTTGCGGCAGACAACGCGTTAGTCCTTGCAATCATGGTAAAACATTTACCTGAAGAACAACGTAAAAGAGCATTGTTTTATGGTTTAGCAGGTGCTTTCGTATTACGACTAGGTTCGTTATTTATCATCTCCTTCCTGGTAGATGTATGGCAGGTACAAGCACTAGGGGCGATTTACTTACTATTTATTGCTATTAACCATATTTTCAGGAAGTTTGTGGTGAAACGTGAAGAGCAAGAAGGTGTGAAAGAAAAGTCAGGGATTAAAACGAAAGGTTCTAGCTTTTGGATGACTGTATTGAAAGTCGAATTTGCTGATATTGCTTTCGCAGTAGATTCAATCTTAGCTGCAGTTGCACTAGCAATGGCATTACCTGAAACGCCACTTCCAATGATCGGTGGGATGGATGGGGGTAAATTCCTAGTCGTCTTCTTTGGTGGTTTGATTGGTGTAATCATTATGCGTTTTGCAGCTACTGTTTTTGTGAAGTTACTGAAGCAACGTCCAGGCTTGGAAATGGCCGCCTTCGTCATAGTAGGTTGGGTAGGGGTCAAGTTACTCGTTATTACGTTGTCTCATGAGGATATCGGAGTGATTCCATACGATTTCGCTCACTCTGCAGGATGGAAACTCACTTTCTATATTGTGCTAGTGGCTATCGCATTGATCGGTTGGTTCACTTCACCTAAACAACCAGCAGAAGATCATGAAGAAACGATTGAGAAATTAGAAAAATAATGCAACAAAAGAACTATAAAATTAACAGAAAAGCGCTGAGAATGCTTTTTAAAAGCAACAGAGTATGAAATAATGTATTCGGATGAAAATTTTTCAAGGAGTGGAACAATGAAACCAACTAAAGAGCAACTGAACAAGTATGCAAAACTAACAGTAGAAATGGGAGTAGGTATTCAAAAAGGTCAAGCACTATATATCAATGCTCCGATCGAAGCAAGAGATTTCGTGCATCACGTGGTAGAAGCAGCTTATGATGAAGGTGCGGAAAACGTATATGTTAATTGGACAGATGAAGTGTTAACTCGTATGCGTTATGAACGTGAACCGATGTCCGTTCTTGAAAATGTACCTGATTGGGTAGTCAAAAGACAAGTTGACCATGTGAAGAATGGTGGAGGTGTATTATCCATTTATGCGCCAAACCCAGATTTATTAGAGGGAATCGACGCTGAAAAGATTGCTAAGGCATCAAAAGCATCTGGAGAAGCTTTAAGTGAATTCAGAAGTTATATGATGAACGACCGTGTACAGTGGTCAATCGTGTCCGTGCCAACGGATAAATGGGCGAAGAAAATATTCCCTGATAAAGATACTGAAGAAGGGGTATCAGAACTGTGGGACCAAATCTTCAAAATTGTAAGAGTTGATCAAGATGATCCGATTGAAGCTTGGAAACAACATAATCAAACACTATATACCATCAGAGACTATTTAAACAATAAACAGTACGAAGCATTAGAATATGAATCAGAGAATGCCCAGCTAAGAATTGAACTTCCTGAAGGCCATATATGGGCTGGTGGAGGAGCAAAAGCTGAGACAGGTGCTGAATTCAATCCGAATATGCCGACAGAAGAAGTGTTTACAGCTCCTCACCGTGATGGGGTCAATGGAACGGTAAAGAACACGAAGCCATTGAACTATAATGGCAACTTGATTGATGGTTTTGAGTTGAAATTCGAGAATGGTAAAGTGGTTTCTTATGAGGCTGAAACTGGCTATGATACCTTAAAACATTTGCTTGAAGCAGATGAAGGAGCGGTTCGACTAGGTGAAGTCGCACTAGTTCCGCATTCATCACCAATTTCGCAATCAGGATTGATCTTTTTCAATACGTTGTATGATGAAAATGCATCATGCCATTTAGCTTTGGGAGAAGCTTATCCGACGAATGTGAAAAACGGTGAAAAGATGAGCAAAGATGAATTAAAGGAAAATGGTATTAATACTAGTCTTATTCACGAAGACTTCATGATCGGTTCAGCCGACTTGAAAGTTTATGGTGTGACTAAAGAAGGTAATAAAGAAGCAATCATTGAAAATGGCGATTGGGCTATCAATTAGTACCTGAGTAAAGTGCTGACTTTGCTCAGTTAAGCATTATTATCTCTGTTAAAGTAATCAAGTATGAGTAAACGCATTAGGGCTGGGTAATAAGCCGAGTTTTCTCATTGAACTATGAGGTGAAAAAATGTCTTTGATCGGAAAAACGATAAAATGGCGTAGAAACCAACTGGGATTCACACAAGAAAAGTTAGCCCAAGGGGTTTGTTCAGTGGCTCAAGTAAGTAAGCTGGAAAATGATAATGCCTCCATCAGTGACGATCAATTGACTCACATTTGTTCCAAGTTGGAATTTGATCGAGAAACCATTGTAGGTGAAGTAGATTGGCAGTTGAAGTCTCAGCTTGAAAAATGGCTGGACTACCTCCACGAATACGATGTACCTCCGTCTGAAGATATATTTACCGAAGTTAAAGATCTAAGACCTGAACAGCTCCATGTTGATGTATATTTCCTGTACCTCATATGCTTATTTGGGCATTATTTGGTGACTGATCGTATGAAAGAAGTAGAGGACTTCATTGATGAGGTAGAAAGTAAGAAAGTAATATTAAAAGAATTCTACCCATATAGCTACCACAAATTCATCGGAATCTACTACAGAAGAAAAGGTATGTATTCTAATGCTATTGAGCACTTAAGGATTGCAGAACAAGAGTTAGGGGATGAAATCGATCCTGAGCTTTATTTAGTGATGGCCACAGTTTATAGTCGACTGAATGAGATCCTAATTTCGAACAAATATGCCCAACGAGCGTTTAAAATATTTCAGGAGAAACTGTACTATACTAGAATCATTGATTGCCAGATCGTATTAGGAAACAACTACTGTCTAGTTGGTGATTTTAGTTCAGCAGAAGCTTATTTTAATCGAGTGGAAAATCTCGACGCTGAACATGTCTTTCCAAATACCAGAGCTAGTATACAGCATCATATTGGGTATATACATTTTCAGAAATACGAATATGATCAAGCCGAAGCATGTTTTAGAAAAGCTCTTGAATTACAAGTTAGTCCTAATGATTTCCTGAACGCTAAGTACCTTTTATCGTTTATCTATTTTAGAAGGGACCAAATGGAAGCAGCAAAGAAAGAGATTCAGGAAGGGTTTGACATTGCTAGAGTTTACTCGAATAAAAGATATAATATTAAGTTCAACGTGCTAGACCTTCGATTGAATAAGAGAAAAGAGGACTTAGTAGCATACTTGAGTAAAACGGCCATCCCATTTTTTGAACAGAATGGAGAGGAAGCCGAACTGAAGCATTATTATTATCTCATCGGCCAAGTTCTCTTTGAATTGAATCGATATAAGAAGTCTGCTGAGTACCTGATGAAGGCTACGGAAGACTTCATGGTATAAAAAGAAGAAGTTCACCCGTCTGATTGGCGAGTGGACTTCTTTTTCTATCTTAAAAAATAATATGAGCAATCAAGATGATGATTGGCAATGTTATAAGGGTACGCAATAGGAAAATGAATACTAGTTTTGTAAAGTTGATTGGTACTTTGGATGCTAATAGAACTCCACCGACTTCAGATAAATAGATCAATTGGACAACACTTAATGCTGCAACGATGAAGCGAGTCATTTCACTGACCTCTGTTCCAATAATCAGTGCTGGCAAGAACATGTCCGTGAATCCGACCAAGATCGTTTCCGCAGCTGCTGCAGCATCAGGAACTTGTAACAATTCTAGAATTGGAATGAAGGGTAGCCCGATCCAAGTGAAAATGGGGGTCGTATCAGCTACTATCACCCCGAGCGTACCAATTGCCATAACTACTGGTAATACTCCAATCCACATGTCTAAGACGTTTTTGACTGCCTCTTTAGAGTAACCTAATAATCCAGGCGACTTACTTGCTCGATTGACAGCTTGTTTATACCCCCAACTTAGTGGATTATGCTGGCTAGGAATATCTTCATTCAACGGTTGCTGATTTTCATCATAATAGGTATCTTTAATTTTTGATAAAGGTGGTATGCGCGGCATAATGACAGCTGCTACTAATCCAGCTGCAAATATCGTTCCGTATAAAGGTAAAAATAGGTGCATGAGTTCGACTTGTTGCACAACTGCGATCGTGAATGTGATAGAAACGACAGAAAATGTCGTTCCGATAACGGCAGCTTCTCTTTTCGTATAATAGCCGTCTTCGTATTGTCGGCTTGTTAAAAGAACACCGATCGTACCGTCACCTAGCCATGAAGCTAAATTGTCGACAGTTGAACGGCCGGGAAGTGTGAATATTGGGCGCATAATTTTTGTAAGTAATGCGCCGATGAATTCAAGTAAACCGTAATTTAATAGTAATGGTAGTAAAAGACCGGCGAAAAGGAACACAGCAATCAAAAAGCTTAATAAGTCCCCAAGTATCATCCCACCGGTTGCGCCTGAATAGATTCCTTCCCAACCAATCTCGAAATATGTGAGTAGAACGAAAATCATTCCAAGTAAACGCACGGAAAGCCAAACAGGTCCAACTAAAAATAGCGATCCGAAAAAGGAATCTCTATCGAGTTTTCCTGGGTTCATTTTGTCGTATATGAAAGTGAATAATGAAATGATTGCAGCGATCGAAATGAGTAGTACCACCAGTAAAACTGCAGTGGGTCCAAGGAGAATCAATAATTCATCTGCCAAAATAGCGACAGGGATACTCGTCTCCCCGTTGTAAGAAATCGGTGTCATGAATAATAAAATACCGACTAAGGATAAGATGATAAATTTCAAATGATTCGTGAAACTATGTGAGTCATTCATCTTTAAGCCTCCCATCAAATTTGTTTATTTTATTATTACATACTAATTAATATACGACAATTTGAAACTATATGAACGTACGTAATCGTATACTACAATAGTATTTCAGAAAAATGTTAGAATTTTTAAAAAACTTCTAAACATTTGTAGAAATTTATAGTATAATAGTAATTGATTGAATATTTGTCGTTAGAATTCATATGATTTATTGATGGTTCGCCATTTTATTTAATGGTTGTGGGGAGGCAGTAATTTTTTATGTATGAATTAAATAGCTTAAAGGGCAAATTTGAAAAAGAGTTAAAAAGGGATCTTAAAGAGGAAGAAATTGAATTTATCAGTTGGATGACAAAGAAGCATAAAAGCGAAAAAGAAGGTAAAAGTAGATAGAACAGACGGGGGCACTGCTTATGAAGGCAGTGTTTTTATTTTCCTGAAATACCTTCTATTATATTTGGAGAATTTTTCTGTGAAAAAAATTAAATTCATCCTTTGGTGAAAACCTTTCCATGTGTTATAGTATGCGAAACAATAAAAAAAGTAGCTACTCGTCATGGCTAGGCGGTGGCATTTTTTATTCATTAATACTTTAACAGAGTTATTTATTAAAATGTGATCGAGGTGAAAAGAGATGAACGATTTACAAGGTTCAGATCAATGGAGAACAAGACTAGGTTTCATGCTGGCTGCCATGGGTTCAGCAGTGGGACTAGGTAACATTTGGAGATTTTCTTATGTTGCCGGGGAGAACGGTGGAGCAACATTCCTACTCGTTTATCTATTTTTTGTCTTATTGATCGGAATTCCCTTACTTTTGGCGGAGTTCAGTATTGGTAAAGCGGGACAATTGGATGCAGTGGGGTCATTCAGGAAATTAGCCCCAAAAACGAAATGGTATTTGACTGGATTAATGGGTGTCATTGGTGGCATCTTGATTCTAAGTTTCTATAGTGTCGTGTCTGGTTGGTCATTATTCTATCTATATAAATATATAACAGGCGCTTATTGGAACGAACCGGATGGTGGATTTGGAGCTGCGTTTGGTGCGTGGATCTCCAACTCATATGCTCCGCTTTTCTGGCAAGCATTGTTTTTAGGTGTCACCATTTTTATCGTCATGCGCGGAATTAAAGGTGGAATTGAGAAAGCGAACAACTTCTTGATGCCTGCCCTCGCGCTATTGATGATAATAATGGCGGTTTATGGGTTGACGCTCGATAATGCTATGCAAGGGGTCAAGTTCCTATTCACACCTGACTGGGGGCAGCTATCTAACCCACAAGTGTATATTATGGCATTAGGCCAAGCATTCTTCTCTCTAAGTATAGGGATTTGTGGAATGTTAACTTATAGTAGTTACCTCAAAGAAAAAGACCGCCTACCGGCCGCGACTGTCGGTATTGGTTTAATGGATACTCTTTTTGCGGTGATTGCAGGACTAATGATTTTCCCAGCAGTGTTCAGCTTCGGTGTTGATCCTGCAAGTGGACCTCCATTAGTGTTCATTACACTTCCGACGATTTTCGAAAGTATGCCTTTGGGTAATGTGGTTGGAATTGTATTCTTCATATTACTTACAATGGCCGCATTATCATCAGCTTTGTCATTATTAGAATTACCGGTCGCATTTTTCAATAGAACATTAGGTTGGTCCAGGAAAGTAGCTACCCTAGTGTGTGGAGTATTTATCTTCATATTAGGTATTGCATCTTCACTTGGTTTCGGTATATGGAGTGGTGTCACGCCAATAGGTGATAACGGCATCCTTGATTCCATCGACTATATTACGGCTAATATCATGCTCCCGTTAGGTGGATTGCTCATCGCGCTATTCGTTGGTTGGTATTTACCGAAGAAACGAGCAGCTAGATTCAGCGAAATCGAGAGTCAGGGCTTGACTTCAGTATGGTATTTCTTAGTCAAATTTGTGATACCAGTATTAATGATTGTGATTTTCTTGTTCCAGTTAGGAATAATTGATTATTTGATTGAACTTTTACTGACAATGTAGTTTCAGATCTGAACGTTCCAATAATGGATGTTATAATGAGAACGATCGATGAAAAGCGGAGGGAAAAGAATGTCTATTTCCTATCAAACCATTATTGAAAAAATGAAGCGGGAATTAAATGATATTGACGATCATACTTCAGAAAAAGACATCCATTCGAAAATGTATGCGATCCAATCACTTGCTGATGTTGTTCTGTCATCTAAAGGAGATGGTTTCTCCTCTAAACCAGTTGAAAACTATGCTCCTGAAAAGGCTGAAACAGAAAGTGAAGTTTCTGACATGGAAGCAAGGGCAATGGGACTCAAAAAGCCTTCAAAATCCCAGAACCGATTGGATGAGCAGGATGCGAATGGGGAGTCAATTTTTGATTTTTAACCGCTTGAAGGAGCGTTCTTGAAATGAAAATCTTATTATTAATTGGAGCTATTAACGGATTTATTGCTGTGGCACTAGGAGCATTTGGTGCCCATGGACTAGAAAGCCGCTTAAGCGAAAAGATGCTTCAGACATGGGAGAAGGCTGTGCAATATCAGATGTTCCATACGATGGCCATCTTCATTGCAGCAGTACTACTCATGAGAAGTGAAATATCAAGCTTTTCAACAGCAGGTTGGGTATTTTTAATCGGAATTGTACTGTTTTCCGGAAGTTTATATATCTACTCTGTTACTGGAATCAAAGCGCTCGCGATGATTACCCCTGTGGGAGGCTTGGCTTTCTTGATTGGTTGGATCATCCTTGGGTACGCAGTAACGAAAATCGTATAATAGACATTAGCTGACGCTTTCTAACAGGAGAGCGTCAGTTTTTGATTAATTAACTGAACCTATTTCTGATTTAACCAAACCTATTTCATTTTCAACGACACCTACTAATCGCATAGAGTTTATTTTTTAAGTACATAAATAGATTACTTTATCATTCATGGGTTATGTGGCAAAATAAAGAATGAGTAGTCGTAAAGGGAGGTATAAGCATGAAATCATTCGATCAAATGAATAACAATAATGAAAATAATGGTGAAAAGAAGAGTAACCAGTTCACGATAATGAAAGATGACTCAACGGACGGCCATGGTGGTTATGGTGTCGGAACGATCAGCCTTGAAAATATGTCTCCGTTGATTGTAGACCCTAATGAAGACAAGGTATGGGTTGATATGGCGGCAATGCATGCTAGAAGTGCAGTGGAAAAACGAATCCGCTTCTCTACGAATAAAGAGGATGTTCCAAATGGAAAGCCATATTGGATTGTGTGGGTCACAGTTGAACGAGGGGATGGTGGACCTCATTATTATGGAGCTGCCGCGAGTGAACTTTTAGTGGACCGGGAAGCTCGTAGAGGATACAAAATTTTAGCTGAACACGTGAACCATATGGATAAATCACTGAAAGGTCGCTATGTTCTGGAACATATGGATGATCATTCAAAAAAGCTACTGCGTGATTTTCTGATGGATTTCAATGAAGAATATTGGGCTAACTCCCGCTTGGTGCTTAAGGGAATCTTAGCCTAAATTTATGAATGAATTGTGAACATTTCACGTTTCAATTGTACTTTTTGAAAATCCTTTGTAAAATGGAGTCAAACATGGGGTTATCATGTTTATTAGGACACATAAACGGGGTTGGCTGATCTTCTTCTATCGGTCAACCCCGTTTATATTTTATAAGAATGTATTTCCCCGGTTTATATTGTCATGAATGGTGTTGTAACACTACAAAGGATAGCAACAGGTGTGATCAAAGGTAATAATGAAATGTGAATGGGTGAAAAGGAAAGGCCTCAGCTTAAGCTGAGGCCTTCTTGTCTCTCATTTGGGGTAAGAGACGGTATATGTTAAGGGGATAACATAAATTTATTTATTTCAACATGTAATCGACTATTTTTTGATCGATTTTTCCGTAATCTTGCTCGCGCTCTTCGAAATTCTCCGAATGAATATAGTCACGGAGTGCTTTGTAAAATGCGTTATCATCTGTGCGGTTCGCATTTTCTAAAAATGCGTTCTCGACTAACTTGTCAGTGAGTTGTGCCTGTAACGAAGGATTTATCTCTACGACATCATTTGGATCAGTTTGACCAAAATAGAGTTGTTGTAGTTGATAAACCCTCATTAACTCTTGTATTGGGCTTTTGTGATCGTCAACTCTTAAGTCAACGGCTCGATCGTTGAAGCCACCGTAACCGCCTTGTTCTTTTACAATGAGCAAGGCAGCTGATTGCATTCCTCTGCTATCACCACCAGCCTTATTACCGGCCTCAAGAGCATTTAATAAACGCTCAGCAAGCGGAAGAGATTTTTGGGACTGAAAGGTTTCCTTCATCGATGTAACAGTTTCTTTATTAACAAGTATATTCCCTTGTGCAGCCACATGAGGTTCTGATTGTCCACCGGCCCAAGAATAACAATCGGGCCCGGTGTATGTTGCACTATTTCCATTTGAATCAACAATTCCGACTTGACGCATGGAAGGATTTTCATCCTCTTTAATTAATTGATCTAATGCTTCCTCTGCAGAGTATCCTTTTTCCAACAATTCTAGACCTCTTGGGCCGTAAGAAGTGTTTGCCATTGATTGTGTCGCCACGGCTCCAACGCCAGCTTTTGCCCAAGGTACAACTGCACCTACTGCTAAAAACTTAGATTGGACAGCTATTCCTAGTTCGTTTGTTTCGGGGTCGAAACCTACGATAGAAAAGGTCGAGACAATGTCTTTCGAATATTCGCTCATAATCTTCCTCCTAAGTACGGTGATGGCAGGCTACAAAATGATCGGGACTGATTTCTACCCACTCTGGTTTCTGCTCACTACAGACTTCCGTTGCGATTGGGCAACGAGTGTGGAATGGGCATCCTTTCGGTGGGTCTGAAGGACTTGGTAAATCACCTGTAAGTTTGATTTTTTCCTGTTTACGACCAGGTATTGGACGAGGAATCGCATTCAAGAGTGCTTCTGTATAAGGATGGGTAGGGTTTTCATACAATTCGTCAATTGGAGCCCATTCCACCATGTGCCCGAGATACATTACTAGAATTTTGTTGCAAAAATGTCTGACTACACCTAAATCATGAGAGATAAATAGGTACGTTAATTCGTACTTATCCTGAATGGTTTGAAGTAACTTCAAGACTTGGGCTTGTACAGACACGTCTAGTGCGGAGACAGCCTCATCGCATACAATCAATTCCGGATTAAGCGCAATTGCTCTAGCAATCCCGATTCTTTGACGTTGCCCACCGCTAAACTGGTGAGGGTAATTGTAATAATGAGAGGCGTTTAAACCAACTTCATTTAAAAGACCAACTACACGCTCTTGACGTTCCTTCTTTGATAGATCCGTATGAATGACGAATGGTTCCTCTAATGTATCGCCAATTCTTTGCCGCGGATCAAGTGATGCAAATGGGTCTTGGAAAATCATTTGCATGTCTTTCTTAAACTTTTTGAAGCTTTTTTCTTTGATATTGGTGATATCGTGATTCTTAAAATAAACTTTTCCTTTGGTAGCTTCTTCAAGTCCTAGGATCGTTCTACCTAAAGTGGACTTACCACATCCTGATTCGCCGACGATGCCGACTGAGTCCCCGGTTTCGACTTCAATTGAAATATCATTTACTGCATAAACATGGTTTTGAACACGCTTAAGAATTCCGCCGCGAATGGGGAAGTGCTTATTCAGTTGTTCAAGTTTCAATATTGGCTGAGTTGTTTCGCTCATATTCATCTTCCTCCTGTAGCCAGCAACGTACGGAATGATCAACTCCTGGGTTAAATGTCGGCGGAGAGTGTATCGCACATTTCTCCATCGCGAATTCACAGCGGTCGACAAACGGACAGGCATCTGATCGATCTTTTAAACTTGGCAGTTGCCCTGGGATAGGCTCTAAGTTGTGTTCTTTATCATCGACGTTAGGGACGGACTTTAACAAACCTTTTGTGTAAGGATGTTGTGGATGATTAAAAATGCTATAAGCATCCGCCTCTTCTATTTTTTCTCCTGCGTACATGACCATGACCCGATCCGCGACTTCTGCTACAACACCCATATCATGGGTGATTAATACCACACCCATATTGAACTCTTTCTTCAAGTCGTCAATTAGATCGAGGATTTGTGATTGAATCGTCACGTCAAGTGCTGTAGTAGGTTCATCCGCAATTAATAGTTGTGGTGAACACGCAAGTGCAATGGCTATCATCACGCGTTGCCTCATTCCGCCACTCAGCTCGTGAGGGTATTGGTGCATACGTTTCTCAGGAGAAGGAATGCCGACTTGGTTCAAAAGCTTTATTCCTTGGTTATGGGCCTGCTTCTTAGACATTTTTTTATGTATACGAAGAGGTTCCCGCAGCTGAAATCCGACATTGAAAACTGGATTAAGCGCTGTCATTGGTTCTTGGAAGATCATTGAGATGTCGTTCCCTCGGATTTGACGCATTTCCACTTGCGATAATTTTGTTAAGTCTTGACCATTAAATAGAATTTCCCCTTGAGAAATCTCACCATTATTCGGAAGTAATTGCATCATTGAAAGGGAAGTAATGCTTTTTCCGCAACCTGATTCACCAACGATACAAAGTGTTTCTCCTTTATTAACATGAAAAGAAACATCCCGGACAGCGGGAAGTAATCCGTCTGCTGTCCGAAATGAAGTGGTCAGGTTATTTACTTGCAATAACTTTTGCGACATTGAAAACACTCCTAGTTTTTAGAGAACTGATAGAGTTCCCATCTTCCTGTTGGATCCATTTCAAAGCCTTCAATTGATTCATGAACTCCGGCTGCTACGACACCGTGATGCATGGGAGCCCACGCGACATCTTCTACAACAATTTCGTTTGCTTGTTGTAAGTACTCAGCTCGTTCATTCTGGTCTGTAGTCGTTCTTGAAGCTTCAACTAACTCATCAACCTCTTCATTAGAATATTGCATGCGGTTGGATGAACCGATGTTATCTGTGTGAAGATTTGGATAGAGTAGCTCGCTACCGTCTGCGGTTGTATTGGACCAGCTTAAGAAAGTAAGGTCAAAATCACCTTCAGCGGTCATATCTAAGAAAGTACCCCACTCGATCATTTCAATATTGACGTTCAGTCCTACTTCAGAGAGTTGTGCTTGTACAATTTCTGACATGTTCAGGAATAAGTCGCGATTTGCAACAAGTAAATTTAATTCGATTTCATCGTAGCCATTTTCTTCTATAATTTGTTGAGCTTGTTCTGGATCGTAGTTAAACCCTAACTCTTCTGCACTTTCGTCGTAGCCAAATACTTTCGGTCCAATAATACTGTTTGAGCGAACTCCTAGTCCATCTAATGTTTCCACATATGCGTCCCGGTCAATGGCATGAGAGAGTGCTTTTCTGAAGTCGAATTCGTTCATTGGTTCTTTTTCGTGGTTAAAGCCAAAGTAATAGACGGGTGTTCCTTCTTTCGTAACGACTTCAATTGAATCATTAGACTCTAATCTAGTTAAATGTTCTGCCGTTACTCCATCTATAAAGTCTACTTCACCAGTTTCCATCATAGAAATTGCAGTAGAAACAGAAGGGACAACTTTAAATGTCGCTTGATCAATTTCTGGTTCACCTTGCCAGTAGTCCTCATTTTTCTCTAACACTATCTGATCACCTTTAGCCCACTCGACAAATTTGTAAGGACCTGTTCCAACAGGTTCCTCGTTTAAGTTCTGTCCTTCATTGGCTTCTGGACTCACAATCGAAGCATTCGAATGGGAGAGTGCTGCAAGCATTGCACCATATGGCTCAGTCGTGTTGATCACGACAGTGTATTCATCTTGTACTTCAACACTTTCAATTGGTTCGAGTAATGAAGCTCTTGGTGCCGCAGTCTCTGGATCTAAAAATGTATCGAATGTATATTTGACAGCCTCTGCATTAAAGGGTGTGCCGTCATGGAATTGAATATCTTCTTTTAACGAAATCACCCAAGTCTTGTCATCTGGGGTTTCATATGATTCAGCTAAACGAGGTTCGATGTCACCTGATTCTAAGTTTCTTGTGAATAATGTTTCGTACATTTGCTCAATGACTCGTGAAGATACGCTATCGTTTGTCAAAATTGGCGATAGCCCAACAGCATCTGAAGTTGATGCATAAGTAACGGCGGTGTCTTCATCGCTTGAGGCTTCCTCTGATGATTCACTTGAAGTATCTGTAGAACCTTCATCACTTGATTCTTCTGAATCTCCTGAATCACCACTACATGCTGCCAAGAGAAGTCCTAACAACAATACCAACATAAATATGAGTTTCTTCATTCTTTTTTCCCCCTATATTAATTATTTAGATCCATATTTGGATCTAATGCATCCCTTAATCCATCGCCCACGACGTTAAAAGCGAATACGACTAACATAATTGCAATCCCCGGAATAATCGTCATGTGAGGTGAGGTCCACATGTAATCTTGTCCTGCTGCGATCATCGCACCCCATTCTGGAGTAGGAGGCTGAGCTCCTAAGCCTAGGAAACTTAATGCAGATGTCGATAGGATTGCAGTTGCCATTCTCATCGTGGCAAATACAATGATCGGTGCTGTAATATTCGGCAAAATGTGCTTAAACATAATCCGAAGATTACTAGAACCAAGTGATCGTTGGGCGAGTACATATTCTTCCTTTTTGGCTGATAAAACGCTACCTCTGACAATTCTGGCGCAGACGGGAATGGACCAAATACTGATAGCGATGACCACATTTACTAGACTTGTGCCAAGTATTGCAATAACAAGCATTGCTAAGAGAATACCTGGAAATGCGAAGAGGAGGTCCATGATTCTCATGACCAAGTTATCGAGCCGGCGGTAATAACCCGCTGCCATTCCTAGAAGGACTCCTCCGACTAGACCGAGACCGACTGCGCCAATCCCCACTAGAATTGAGATTCTCGCTCCGTAAACAATTCGACTCCACATATCTCGTCCAAGATTATCTGTTCCTAGCCAGTGACCTTCAGAACCTACTGGCAGCTCCCTGCTTGTTAAATCTTGTGAATCTGGATCGTAAAATGTAATGAACTCGGCAAAAACTGCTAATAAAATTTGGATGGAAATGATGATTAAACCGATTACGGCCAGCTTGTTTTTAACCAATCGCTTTGCAATGTTCTTTGTATAGCTTTCTTTCTCTAATTCATTTAGATTTACAGATTTTGAAGTGATTTCTGACACCATGGTCTCCCCCCCTTTCGATTAATCAATACTAATTCTTGGATCAATAAAAATATAAATGATATCAACCATTAGGTTGACTACCACAAACAAGCTCGCGACTAATAATACGGCCCCCTGGACCATAGGGAAATCACGGTCGGCAATGGAGTCAATCATCAACCGACCTACACCATTAATTGCGAAAACTTGCTCAACGATGATGGTGCCACCTAATAGAAAACCGAAATTCATTCCAATTACAGTTATGACAGGGATCATTGCGTTTCTCATACAATGAACCATGATGATCACGCGTTCGTGGACCCCTTTTGCACGAGCGGTTCGAACGAAGTCGGACCGAACAACTTCTAACATAGATGATCGAGTCATTCTAGCAATTAATGCTGCCGCGCCAGTGCCGAGAGTTATAGCCGGTAAGATTAACTGCTTAGCTCCTTCAATTGTCCATAGTGGAGCACTAAGACCACCAGCTGGGAGCCACTGTAAATTGACAGCGAATAACAGGATCAACAATGTTCCTAGCCAAAAGTTAGGGATGGATATTCCTGCTAAAGCACCTGTTGTCGTGAAGACGTCTAACCAGGAATTTTGTTTTAAGGCTGAGATTATACCAGCTGTAACACCGACAACGATTGCGACAATGATACTAGCGATTGCTAAATTCAATGTATTTGGAAAACGAGTTACGATTGCCTCATTAACTGATTGGCCTGATTGGTATGAATATCCAAGGTCGCCTTGGAAAACTCCGCTTATGTAGTTCCAATATTGAATAAGTAACGATTGATTAAGCCCTAAATTTTCTCGAATGGCTTGGATATCTGAATCCGTAGCGGTAGGACCACCAATTATTCTGGCAGGATCTCCGGGTGCCAAGTGCATGCTGAAAAATACGATGATTGAGATTCCAATCAATAAAAAGAACATCTGAACGAATCGTCGAATAATTAATCCTGCCATAAGGAAACTTCCTTTCAATTCTATTTATTCTGAAAAATGAATATGATATTAATTATAAACAAAAAAATTAAAAAATCAATAAATTAATACCTAAATATAAATAAAAAATAAATTAAAATTACATTTTGTAAATTTTATAGCAAAAATATATTCATATTGAAAATAAAATGCCAAGATTAGGGTGTTATTTCGTCATTATGCAAGGGGAAATGATAATAAACACATCAATATAACTGAGATTTTAATTATTTATTTTCAAATTAACGTATATTTTTCCAATTATAGTTTCATTTTGTAATAAATTTTAGGAGGAATGAACATCAAAAAAGCCTATGCAACTTTATAAGCTACATAGGCAGATGTTAATTTATGAAGAACTGGGTTCACTACAGGTCTTAGTCGGTTCTGTTCCCTTAAGGTAATACATAATCTTGGTTCGGTCTTCGCAGGCAGGCCCTTCGAGAAGGCCGGTTATTGGATCGACTTTGACACCTTGGACCCCAGTTGGGACTCGGAATGGTTCGATTGGAAGGTCGGCGTGTAATTTTTCCATATAGGTTGCCCAAACATTTTTAGCTACACGTTGGTCTTGGGTGCGTTTGATTTCTGTATTGTCATCGAACCCTGTCCATACTGCAGTCGTGTACTCAGGGCTATAACCAATCATCCAGCTATCGCTTGGTGTGCTCCCTGATTTACCTGCATAGGGTCTTGAGAGCTGATTAGCCACGGTTGCACCTGTTACTTGCATATAACCGTTGAGACGTGTGTCGAACATCCCTGTTAGTAAATGTGTTAACACGAAAGCGTAATTTTCTTCGAGTAATCTCTCTGGCGGTTCTGGACTGTGTTGGTATATTACATTACCATTGCGATCGACGATTTTTTCAAGGGCATATGGCTCCACCGACCATCCTTCATTACCTAAGATGCTATAAGCACGTGCCATCTCATAGGGAGAGATGGAAGCTGGACCTAGAGCGAGTGAAGGTACTGCTGGAAGATCGCTTTCAATTCCGAAGGTTCGTGCTGCTTCAATGAGATTTTCCGGTTGTACGAACATATTCGTTTTAACTGCGTAAATATTATCTGACAGAGCAACTGCCTGAGCTAAAGTGATCGGATGTTCAGCGTAATGATTATTAAAATTTGCTGGTGTATATTCTTTTCCATTGTCTAAGGTAAAAGAAGTCGGTCGGCTTTCAAGGGTGGTTGAAGGTGTATATCCATATACAAGCGCTGCGTAGTACAAAAATGGCTTGAAAGTAGACCCTGTCATACGCTTTGATTGAATCACCCGGTTGTATGGGCTTTTGTCAAAATCTTTTCCACCTTGCAGGGCCACGATTTTACCCGAATGATGATCGATTGTGATTGCGCCAATCTGTAGTTCTCCTTCAGGTATCGTCTCGAGAACAGTGGATTCTAGCTCTTTTTGAGCCTCGGGTTGCATCGTTGTATAAATATGATATCCTTCTCCTTCTAACTGATCCCGGTCGATATCAAGCAGCTCTGAAGCTTGGTTCAACACATAATCTGTGAAATATTGTCCGGACGAACGATCATCAACAGAAGCGGTTGTAATCACATTCACATCCGATGCGACTGCATCATTATATTGGGACTTTGTGATTTTACCAGTTTCATGCATCCTTTTTAAAATCCAAGACTGTCGATCAAGAGCATTGGTTTCTGATTGAATCGGAGAATAAACGGATGGACCTTTCGGGATTCCTGCGAGAAGTGCAGCTTCTTCTAACTCAAGTTCTGAAGACTCTTTATCAAAATAATACTGGCTGGCAGCCTCGATTCCGTATTGTCCATGACCGAAGTATATGGTGTTTATATAACCTTCAAGAATTTCATTTTTAGATTGGAAAATCTCTAAACGAAGTGCGATCAAAGCTTCATTGATTTTTCTTTCCCATGATTTGGTGTGAGTAAGAAAAATGTTTCTCGCGTATTGTTGGGTAATTGTGCTTGCTCCTTGACCTTTATTCATGGAGAGAATATTATGATATATCGCCCCACCGATCCTTTTGAAATCGAAACCGAAGTGGTCATAGAAGTGTTGGTCCTCTGCTGCAATAAATGCATCGATAACATGTGGAGAAATCTCATCGAGTTCTAACCAGAACCGGTTTTCTATCCCTCGTTCGATAGATATGATCTCACCGTTTTGGTCGTATATGACAGTGTTTTCCTCAATATCATAAATCGGTGGCCCTTGTAATACTGAGTAAATGATTATAACCACAGCAAATGTAAGTGAAAATGCCACAAAAGCTGTAATCAAAGTAAGTATTTTTTTAATCATATCAGTCTCTCCTAAAACAACCCTTGATATTACTTAGTATGGGAGTTGAGAGAAAGAATTAAACATCAATAAAATACTTCTCTTACGGCGTGAAATTCGCTATAATAGACTTATTCTTATTTTTTAGTAGTCTATAGAGAAAAAGTTATTAAATACATAGAACGAGATAGAGAGACATCGTCCCTATCAGGGGTCAACTAGGAGAAATTCATCTTAAGATTTTATGGCATATTTGAAGTCGTTTATCGAATATGTCTAAAAGAGAGGACGATCATTTTGCAAGATCAAATGATTGATGTAAGCATCCAGATCAAAACAGAGATCAAGGATGAAAACGGGGAAGAAACTATTACAAGAAAAGAAAACGGTCAATACGTTCATAAAGAAGGTTTCCATGTGTTGAAGTATGAGGAACACATTGAGGAGATCGGCGATGTATCAACTACCCTGATCATCCAAGATTCAAAGATTACTTTAAAGCGGGAAGGTGCGATTAAAATGCAACAGATTTTTCGCATTGGTAAACATACGGAAAGTGTTTACTATCATCCGTATGGAAGCTTCCGTATGGAAACAGAAACATATCGAATGGAGTTCCATAAGAGTATTGATAATAAAATGGGCAAGCTATTCATAGTATACGACGTAATAATGAATGAAGAAGAGCCGAGAAATTATACTCTGGCGGTCGAGTTTGAAGAGGAGGACGTATAGGTGAATGTCGTTGGGCAAATAGAAGAGCAACTCAAAACAGCAATTGAAGAAGCGGTATTAGAAGCGGGTTTGGCAACTAGGGAAGAACTGCCAGAAGTCGTTTTGGAAACCCCCAAAGATAAAAATCACGGTGATTATGCAACAAACATGGCGATGCAACTGGCAAGAATCGCTAAAAAAGCACCTCGTCAAATCGCTGAGGAACTTGTCGATCATCTTGATAAAGATAAAGGGTCGGTCAAGCAAGTCGAAATCGCTGGTCCAGGATTCATTAATTTCTTTCTAGACAAATCTTATTTAACGAAGGTCGTCACAACGATTTTGAATGAAAGAGAAGCTTATGGACAAACGAACGTGGGCGATCAAAAAAGAGTCCAAATAGAATTCGTATCTGCAAACCCTACGGGAACGTTGCACTTGGGTCATGCTCGTGGCGCAGCTTTCGGCGATGCTCTTGCTAATGTGATGGAAAAAGCAGGTTACGAGGTGGAACGTGAATACTACATTAACGATGCAGGAAATCAGATTGATAATCTAGCGGCGTCCATGGAAGCTCGTTATTTTCAGGAATTAGGCAAAGATGTTGAAATGCCTGAAGATGGGTATCAAGGCAAGGATATCATTGAGTTGGTAAAAGAGCTTGTCCAAGAGCAAGGAGATTATCTAGCGGGTCTTGAGCGTGAAGATCGTTTAAGTAAATTCAGAGAGTTTGGATTAAAATACTTGTTGGATCGAATCGAGCAAGATTTGATCAATTATCGAGTACCATTCGACTCGTGGTTTTCAGAGACATCATTATACAATCAGGATTTGGTATCCAAGGCAGTTGAAAAGCTTCGTGAGAACGGCTACGTTTATGAAGCTGAAGGTGCGACTTGGTTTAAATCGACTGAATTCGGCGACGATAAAGATCGCGTATTAGTAAAGAACGATGGCACTTATACGTATTTGACTCCTGATATAGCCTATCACGAGAATAAGATTCAGCGCGGTTTCAACCAGTTGATCAATGTGTGGGGAGCGGACCATCACGGCTATGTGAATCGTATGCAAGCTGCGATTCAAGCGCTTGGCTATCCAAAAGGGATTTTAGAAATTAAAATTGCTCAGATGGTCAACTTATTCGAAAACGGTGAAAAAGTGAAGATGAGTAAACGTACAGGGAACGCGGTAACGATGAATGAATTAATTGATGAAGTAGGATTAGATGCTACTCGTTACTTCTTCATCATGCGTTCAAACGACTCTCACTTGGATTTCGATATGGATTTGGCTAAATCTCAATCAAATGATAATCCAGTATATTATGTACAGTATGCACATGCGCGCATTTGCAGTATGTTACGCCAAGCAGAAGAGAAAGGCGTGAATATAGATGGTACGCCTGATCTAAGCTTACTTGGTTCTGAAAAGGAAAATGACTTGCTGAAACGTTTAGGTGATTACCCTCAAGTAATTGCTGAAGCGGCGAGCAAGAAGATGCCGCATCGGGTCCCTCAGTATGTGTTCGAATTAGCAGCTGAATTACACAGCTTCTATAATGCGGTGAAGGTCATTGATTTAGAACAGCCAGAATTGACTAAATCAAGAATTGCCTTGATGAAAGCTGTTCGTGAAGTAATTGCTGATGCATTGAAATTAATCGGTGTACACGCTCCAGAAAAAATGTAATAGATAAAAATAATAAACCCTGCCGTTATCAAACGGCAGGGTTTTGTATCTTCATAATCATGCTCACCTACAGAGTAATCGGTTCGATTTGCGCTACATGTTACCCGTTAAACGGATACTCATACTCGATTTCTTCATCGAATGAAACATAATCCAGGTAAATCATTAATAACAGATACCATTTACCATTTTGGGGATCCGCTACGACGATATGGTCTTTTCCGGCCTCTTCAATAATCCCTTTGAAGATTTTCTCTCCCCATTGAGCATTGTTTTCGAAAGTCATATACACAGTCGCTTCTTTGCCTCGATTCAACCGTAGTATATTTTCTATATAGGATTGTTCTCGACCGAGTCCACCGACACCTGAGGTTGGGAACATGCCCATTCCTGATGGACCGCTTGTTCCTGGGTAACCACCGTATCCAGCTCCCGCAACCATTGAGCCAGGCCCCATTCCTTGTGAGCTAGGGCCCATTCCTTGCGAACCAGGTCCCATTCCTTGTGAGCCAGGCCCCATTCCATATGAACCAGGCCCCATATTAGGGTATCCGCTCATATTTTGCGGCATACCATTATACCCTGACCCAGCTACTTGGTTCCCCCAAGGCATTCCAGCACCATGTGACCCGTAGCTGTTGTTATTTTTTTGGGCTTGAACGTTTGGTTTTGCTTGGTTCATATTATTCTGTGCCCCTGCAGTCATTTGCTGGTTTGGATACCAGCCCTGCCCTGGATTGTTCCCTGTATAGGGCTGTTGCGCAGGCTGTTTATATCCTGCACGTGAATCTTTTTTAGGTCCTTGATTCTTGTTGTTCTTTGAATCATCTGCCATTATATAACCTCCCTTTGAAATAACCATGTGAGACTTTTAAAACACATTAGGACATTCAGATGCTAATGGAGCATAGAAACAGTGAGATTTAAATCTCCCAGTATTCCATTGGCCGAACCATTGAGGTGGACAAGGGCCATCAGGCATAAAAAACCACAAAGAATTTCGCCCTGGATTGAACCTTTCCCCACTTACGTTTCTTCTGGCTAGTCGAATATCCTTTTCCCTAGCGCGTTGGTAAAAATATGACTCTTGTACGGCCTCGAAGCCACCAGGTGACTGATAGATCATCTGTGGTAACGTTCGAATCTCAGTGAAATCCAAGCAATCAGCGAGTACCCGGTTCACCCCCACATTTCCAACCAAAAGCATCCCTTGCTGGCCTTCTCCCTCTGCTTCTGCACGCATTAATCGAGCGAGTTCTCTTATTTGAGCTTCATTGTGTGCGATAACTGCCAACTCGTAACCACCTCTTTTCCTACGTGCATCACTCGTTCAATGTATATGAAATATATTTTTGAAAAAGAAGTAAAAAGTTATTGCTTTTTAGGTTGGTTTGTTATATGGTTAATTACATAAGTAACTAACCAAATAGGTGGTGAGGTTCATTGACTATTCGACTGAATGACGATCAACCAATTTTTCAACAAATTGCTGAATTGATTGAAGCAAATATTATAGATGACAGCATCAAGGAGGGAGAGCAAGTACCTTCCACGAATGAAATAGCCAAACACTACCAGATCAACCCTGCAACAGCGGCAAAAGGAATCAATCTACTCGTCGATGAGGGAGTTCTTTATAAGCGAAGGGGGATCGGTATGTTCGTTTCGGAAACTGCGAAATCGAAAATCATCAAGAAGAAGAAGAACGAATTTTATCACCAGTTCATTCAACCTATGATTCTTGAAGCGAAGAGAATTGAAGTTACTGAAGAACAAATTACTAATTGGGTGAAAGAGGGGATGAAACATGAAGATTGAAGCAAAAGAGTTACGTAAAGTATATGGGAAAGAAGTTGCTTTGCAATCTTTCAGTTCTAAACTTGAAGGCGATAAGATTATAGGGTTATTAGGAAAGAATGGAGCCGGTAAAACGACATTCCTACGATTGTTGGCGGGGCATTTTCAGCCTTCAAAAGGTGACTTGACTGTCGGCGGGGAGAAACCGTTCAATAATCGTAATGTCTCAAAAGATATTTGCTTTGTAGCGGAGGCAAATAATTTTAAAGAGAAATTCAGAGTACGCGACGTTTTAAAAGTAGCTTCGAAGTATTATCCTAACTGGGACCATGCTCGTGCGATGGAACTTGTGAAAGTCTTTAAATTAAAAGAACGCCAGAAAGTAAAGGGCTTGTCGAAAGGAATGTCCTCAGCATTGGGGATTATCATCGGTCTTGCGAGTAGAGCTCCAATCACGATCTTTGATGAGCCATACATCGGGCTAGACGCATCATTCCGTTCGACTTTCTATGACTTGTTGTTAGAGGAATATGAGCTACATCCAAGAACATTCATTTTATCGACTCACCTGATCGATGAAGTGAGTAAGCTTTTTGAAGAGGTTGTCATCATACATGAAGGTGAGCTTATGCTACACGAGAAGGCGACAGATTTATCAGAGCAACACCTTTTAGTATCTGGAAAAGATGAACAGGTTGAGTCGTTTGTTAAGGACAAAAATGTAATTCATCAAACGAATTTGATCGGTCAAAAATCAGCAATCATTTATGGTGGAGAGTTCGATGAACAAGAAGCACAAGCGATAGGCTTGAAAACAGAACACTGCTCCATTCAGGAGTTGTTTGTACATTTAACGAAAGAAGAGGTGACGAACCATGTTTCATAATGTGAAAGCTAACCTTTATTTCATGGCAAAAGATACCTTGAATTCTATAGTGATTTTTTGGTCGATTTACTTGTTGTTTATAGCTGCTTTCTTACTTTTGGCAAGCTACACTCCAAACTCAACCATCATGATGACAACAGTATTGCCAGCCGTTATTTTCACTGTCATATTCGGGATAATGCTAGTAAAAGAAACATTTCCTTATATTATTAAGTTAGGATCTACTCGTCATACTTATTTTGTATCGGTGCTAGTATATATAATTTTGTTTGCTATTGTGATGACAATAATCAGCCAAACGACTACATGGGGGATTATGCAATTGCAGCAAGGTTTGGGTGTAGGGAACTTCGAGATCTTCACATTCAATGGTGAGCTAGAAGAGAGTTTGCCTTTACTAAGTACGTTGGGTTATGAAATGATGATTTATTCACTGATTCTATCTTCGAGCCTTCTAATTGGTATGATTTTCTTCAGGTTTGGTTTCTTAATCGGAGGGCTTATCTTTGCAGTAGCTATCGCAATGCTCTTCATAGAACCAATACTATTGAATGTAGGAGAGTTCGTAATTAATATGAATATTTTTGGACCGAACTATCAACCTGAATACCTTGCTTATGTCATAGGTGTGACGCTTATCCTTTCTTGGATGATCATCCGCAATGCGAGTATCGTCGATCAGATTAGTAAAAAATAAGTGCATTCTTGAAAGGAGGAGAAGTGTTGGTTAAGTCACTTCTTCATTTAGAAGGGTTATTCATTCTAGCTGTAAGTGTTTTTGTCTATTATCAAATGGAGTATAGTTGGTTGTTGTTTTTAATACTATTGTTCACACCCGATCTTTCCATGTTGGGCTATATCTTCAATAATAGTGTAGGAGCTATGTGTTATAACTTGGTTCATACTTACACTCTAGCGATTTTGTTAATTGGAGTTGGGTATTTTGGAGCGGTCGATGCTGTATTAGCCATAGGGTTGATTTTGGCTGCCCATATCGGTATGGATAGAATGATAGGCTATGGACTTAAATATCCTACAGATTTTAAAGATACACACCTGAATAAAGTTTAATTTTAAAAAAGATCCTGTGTTTTCGTTCACACAGGATCTTTTAACATATTATACGTGTAATACTTTTTCAAGCTCTTCGCGATCTCTGCGGTGGCCCACATAGAAAGAACCGAAGTCCGCGAAGCGCGCACTTACTTCGTCGAAGCGCATTTCATAGATTAGTTTTTTGAATTGTAACGGGTCATGTGCGAATAATGTTACGCCCCATTCCCAGTCGTCTAAACCTTGGCTACCAGTAATCATTTGACGAACCTTACCAGCATATTTACGTCCTGTTTGGCCGTGCGCATACATCAGTTTGCCTCGTTCATCTTTTGATTCCATATACCAGTTATCTTCTCCTAAGCGACGTTTGTCCATAGGGTAGAAGCAAACGTGATCCCATTTAGGGAAAATCGGCTTAAGACGGGCCTGAAGTTCTGGGTCAGTGTCAGGATCTTTCCCATAAGCCATATATGTCGATAATTCAACTACTGAGATGTATGAATACGATTGAGTAAGGAACTCCGCCATTTTTGATTTATTCAATGATGATTCTAGTTCAGTAAGTTCTTCCATAGTCGGGCGAGCATTCAAGAACATTAAATCCGCTTTGTGGCCGACAATCATGTAAAAACCGAAGCTACCTATCTTGTCCGATTCGATATCTTCCCAAGCTGCCATCATATGATTCAGTTCGCTTAAAGCTTGTTCGCGCTCTTCACTAGATGCTTTCTTCCATTTTGCCCAATCTACTTTACGAAAATCATGTAAACAATACCATCCATCTAATGTTTCAACTGCTTCTGGCATGTTTGTCACTCCTTCTATATTCAATATTACTCTATTTATATACCACTACCACTATAACACAAGGGGCTAAGACGTTTAAAAGAAACAGTCATGAACGTTTTGTGTCGTCGGTTGATGACTTGATTTTGTTATTACGGTCTTCCATTAATTTCTGTCTAGATTCGAACCATTCGAGCTCTTGGTGATTAAAAGGTCGATGATCCACTTGTACCCCATGTTCGGTCAGTTTATCAGTGATCATTTTCATCACTTGTTCGACCGTCAAAGGGGTCTGCAACAATTGCTCCAATGATTGCATCACATCAGGGTCAACTTCCGGATAAGTGAATTTTGTGGATTCACCTTTAATAGATCGCTCGTAGAATTCTTTTAAAAGACGAGCGCGCTCAGCTCCGTCACCCTCCACGCATAAGTAGACTTGTACAGCGGATGCATTCTTTACCCTCCGTTGGGAAATACCAGCGAACTTTTTCCCACCAATACTCAAATCATAAGTTCCTGGGCAGTAAGAGGTTTCGATTTCGTATGCTTCAATGGAAGATTTGTACTCTTTGAAGAGCCATTGAATGAATTCAACCATCGCTTCGTATCCGTCATGTATGTCGTATTTTTTATAATCAGGGAAAACGAGCGAGACATTAAGTATACCTTCATCTAAAACCACGGCTAGTCCACCAGAGTTACGAATGATCGTGTCGTATGAGTGATCGACCAGATACGAAAGCCCTTTAACTATAAAAGGGAGCCTGCTGTCAGGGATTCCAAGCACAACTGTTGGGCGATGTACCCAAAAGCGCATGGCTGACTCATCACTTTCACTCGCAGCGAGGCAAAGTGTATCGTCTGCGGCAAATGAATTCAGGATTTCAGCTTCATCTGGATCGCTATGATCAATCAGTCTCAGTTTTTCAAATTGTAGTAATGAGTGTTCCATTTTTTATCGTTCCTCTAGTTCATCTTGAATTACTCTTCCATACAAAAGTTTATAGGATTTCGTGAAAAATTGCGAATAGGTTTTTAAGTCAAGGCGCTGTTAAGTTCGGTTTTAATATTTAGCGTTGATAAAGAAAAAATGGTGAGACTCCTGCGGGAAAAGCAACAGTTGAAGACCCCGCAGAAAGCGTAGCTTTCGAGGAGGCTGAGACGTTGCCCGCGGAAAGCGAGCTATTTTTCTTTATCAACAACAAACTATCACAACGCCAAGTCAAAAAGTTAATCGGTAAGTGTTCCGTGAGAACTTTAGCTTAAAGTACTCCATGTTTCGTCAAAACTGCTCTGATGATCGTGTAGCTGATATCATCTGGAAGACGTTCTTTAATAGGCTTCAGTTTGACCTCCGATTGGTCGGACTCCTCTAATTGTTGTAATACCTGTTTTTCGATTTCATCAGTGAAAAATTTATCTAGTTCAAGTTTGTGCCCTTCCTTGTTGGCCTTAAATAAGTGATTCTCAATTGTTATGGAAGAGAGTTCGCGTTCAGTTGCGATTTCTTTGATGCTCTTACCGTTTTGAAATAAATCGTATGAGATGACAAAGCCTGGTTTATCACCGTATTCATTATTCTTTTTGGAGATGGTTGAAACGTCATTGGTATTTTCATCAACTTTTATTTCATCGCTGTGTTCTTCGCGGAACTTCTTTAGCTCAGTTAGAAATTCCTCTCCAAATTGGTCATATTTCTTCTCACCAACACCTTTCACCTGAAGCATGGAGGATTTGGTGTCAGGTATACGGCGAGCCATATCTTTTAGTGTTGCATCAGAAAAGACAAGATATGGAGGCAAGCCATGATCACTGGCGATTGATTTTCTTAACCCCCTTAAAATTTGGAATAATTCTTCCGAATAACTTGATGAAACTTCTCGTTTTTCATCACGGACTTTCATCCAAACCTTTTCTTGATCTTTCAGGATGTTAATCGAGCGGGGAGTTAGTTTTAGTACTGGAAACTGAGCATCTGTAATTGCTAAATAGCTGTCTGCCACCAGATAGTTTATGATATGGATAATTTCTTTTTCGGTATATTGCTTCAATAGTCCATAAGTGGAAAGGTGATGAAAATTGAAATCGATAATTTTTTGGCTTTTTGACCCCTTTAAAACCTTAGCTGTGAGGGTTACCCCAAATCGTTCCCCCATTCGCTTTACACAAGACAAAATCATTTGAGCTTCTTTCGTCATATCCTCCTTATATCCATCATCAAGGCAATTACTACAATTGCCGCATTCAGAAAATTCTTGTTCGTCGCCAAAGTATTCTAAAATATAGCTTTGCAAACACTGGCTAGTATGGCAATAAGTAATCATCGATTGAAGCTTATTGTATTCATTCCTTTTCAATTCTTCATCCAGCGAAGAGTTCTCAATTAAGAATTTTTGCAGTTGAATATCTTGAGCCGAATATAGCAAGTGACAATCACTATCTACACCATCCCGACCAGCACGACCAGCTTCTTGATAGTAGGATTCAATGTTCATTGGAAGCGAATGATGAATCACAAATCGCACATTTGATTTATCTATCCCCATTCCAAACGCATTAGTTGCGACCATCACCTTTGTGTCGTCTGATGCAAATGTCACTTGTGCCTCTTGACGCTCTTCCTCAGTCAGCCCAGCATGATATCGTCCAGCTTGAATTCCTTTACTGATTAAAAACGAATGGATTTGATCGGTAATTTTACGAGTTGGTGTGTAAATAATCCCTGATTCATCAATGTTTTTTCGTATATAATTCAACATGTAATCTTTTTTATCCGTACCTTTAATGATTTTGAAACTCAGGTTTTCCCTTGCGAATCCAGTTACGACCGTGTGATTGGTCTCTACTTTTAGAAGTCTTTTTAAATCATTGATCACTTCTTTGGTAGCGGTAGCTGTAAGTGCGATGAGTGGTGGGGACATCTGAAGTTTTTGGATAGTCGGCACCACAGATCTATAGCTTGGACGAAAGTCGTGACCCCATTGTGAGACGCAATGTGCTTCATCGAATGCGATCAGGGAGATGTCTATTTTCTCTATCGAGCGAATAAAAGAGACAGATTCAAACCTTTCGGGCGCAACGTATAAAATTTTGTATTGTCCATCGACCATTCCATTAAGACGTGATTGCTGTTCTGAAGTATGTAACGAACTATTAATATAAGTGGCGGAAACCCCTACCGTTTGCAAAGCATCCACTTGATCTTTCATTAACGAAATGAGAGGTGAGATGATTATGGCTGTTCCATCCAATACAAGACTTGGAATCTGATAGCATAGAGATTTCCCACCACCAGTTGGCATGATCGCTAAGGTATTATTTTTATGTAATATATGATTAATGACTTCTTCTTGTCCTGGTCGGAAAGAAGAATAGCCAAAGTATTCATTGAGTTTGTCTAGTGCTTGATTCAGCAAATAAATCTTCCTTTTTAAATGAATTTGTATCGAAAAAAAACTTGTTCCTAAGAGATATTATATCATTCAGGAAAAGGTTACATCTTACCTGATCTATCATAAATTTCTATCAACATAGTTAGCCCATGCTGAATTTCGAATTGAAAAGAGGTTTACCCTTTTCTATATGTCAAGGTATGAATTTAATTTAAAAAAAGATATAATGATAAAAAGATTGTTAGACGATGTAGAAAGGTCGGAAAGCATGGCATATCGTGATGAAAAATTAAGCGAAGAGAAAGTGTTCAAGGACCCTGTTCACCGCTACATACATATTCGAGACCGCGTCATCTGGGATTTGATAGGGACTTCTGAATTTCAACGACTTCGTAGAATCAAACAGCTAGGGACAACCTATCTAACTTTCCACGGAGCAGAACACAGCCGTTTCAGTCACTCGTTAGGGGTGTATGAGATTGTCAGAAGAATCATCGAAAATTTCAAAGGTCATCCGAATTGGGATGAAGACGAGCGTTTAGTATGTTTAGCTGCAGCCCTGTTGCATGATTTAGGACATGGCCCTTTTTCACATTCTTTTGAAAAAGTATTCGACTTGGACCACGAAGATTATACACGTGAAATTATTTTAGGCGACACTCAAGTAAACAAGATTTTACGAAAAGTGGATCCAGGGTTTCCCCAAAAAGTAGCTGATGTCATCCATAAGACGTATTCTAATAAATTGGTTGTCAGTTTGATTTCAAGTCAGATTGATGCTGATCGAATGGACTATTTACAACGTGACGCTTATTTTACAGGCGTAAGCTACGGACATTTTGATATGGAGCGGATTCTACGTGTCATGCGCCCGATGGAAGAACAAGTAGTTATTAAAGAGAGTGGCATGCATGCCGTTGAAGACTACATTATGAGTCGATACCAGATGTATTGGCAGGTCTATTTTCATCCAGTCACACGTAGTGCTGAAGTGATTTTGACGAAGATTCTGCACCGCGCGAAGGAATTGTATCACTCCGATTTCAAATTCAAACTGGAGCCACGTCATTTCAAGAGCTTTTTTGAAAAAAAAGTGTCTCTCGAAGATTATTTGAAGTTGGATGAAAATGTTGCTTTCTACTATTTTCATATTTGGCAAGAAGAAGACGACGCGATTTTATCTGATTTATGTCGTCGTTTTGTCGACCGTGATTTGTATAAATATATTGAGTTCAATCCAGGCAATCAGTACAGAGAACTGATGGATTTGAAGGAATGTTTCATTGAAGCGGGAATTGATCCAACTTACTATTTAGAAGTCGATTCCTCATCGGATTTACCTTACGATTTCTATCGTCCAGGTGAAGAAGAGGAACGTTTGCCGATCCACTTGATGATGCCGAACGGAGACTTTAAAGAATTGTCGCGCCAGTCCGATATTGTTGAAGCCATTTCGGGTAAAAAGCGCACCGATCATAAATTATATTATGCGGAAGACTTAATCGAACAGCTTCCACAAGATAGCGAACTGAAACAACGGATCTTGGAAATTTTACAAGGTTAGGGGCTGAATGAATTGTTAGAAGATCACGCGAAACTTATCAACTTTTTTAATCAAGCAGAGGAAGTCGTCGGGCGCAAACGTCTACAGAAAATGATTTATATTATGAAAAAATGTGATATCGATTTTTCTGAACGTTATTCTTTTCACTTTTATGGACCATATTCAGAAGAATTATCTACTCGTATCGAAGAATTATGTAACTTAGGATTTTTAGATGAAGAGAAGGAAAAAGAAAAAGGTTATTATCAATATCGTTATCAACTGACGGATAGCGGTAAAGACTTCTTGAAGGATGCAGAAGTTGATACACCGAAACTGTCACCGATGATCACCAAAATGAACGAACAAAGCTCTAAATTTTTGGAACTAGTTTCAACGATGATGTACTTTGATAATTTTTCAAAAGATGAGGTTGAGGAAAAGGTACTGACGGTGAAAAGTAAACAGAACTTTACTGACGAAGACCTTACCGAAGCATGGAAGTTCATTGATGAATTAAAAAAACAGACTCACTAATTAGAATCGCCCTTTAAAAAGGGCGATTTTTATTTTTTCAAAAAAGGGGGAAACTGAGTGTTATCGTCAACACTTTGTGCGGAATTAGTATTTAATCTTAAATTGAATGTAAAGCTGACTTGACACAGCCTGAAATGTGAAGTAGACTTTACGTAAAGTTAGCTTTACTTTATGGAGGTAACATGCAAAATTTAATTAAGCAAAAAAGAAATTCCCTGCACATGACGCAAGATGATCTCTCAAGAAAACTTGATGTTTCTAGACAGACAGTAATCTCCTTAGAAAAAGGGAAATATAAACCATCCTTAGTATTAGCAAATAAATTAGCCCAGGTATTTGGGTGTTCCATAGAGGAAATATTTATTTTTGAAGGAGATGAAAATGTTGAGTGAGAGTATGTTGAACACTTTGGCGGGATTATCAGGTATTGCTTTTGCTGCAGTTGGAATGATTATTACTTATGTGATATTCAAGAAGGTTGGAAAGAAAAAACGTTGGTTTGATGAGCGCAATCAATTTGTTACGAATTATGCTAAAGCTTTATCATGGAATGTGACTTTAGTATCCATGATGATTGCATGGTGCGTAGTAATCATTTTTGATGGTATTTCATTTGCTTTCTTTTTACTGACAGCATTATATCTTGTGCACTGTATCTCCTTATTGTTCACTGGGATGGTAGCTTCCAAAAAAGCGTAACCTCAGCACTGTGTGGAAGGATGAGGGTAGATCGCTATATCTAAAATTTATTATTTTATGGGAGGGCTTTTCCTATCCATTGTTATTTTAAGGTTTAGAATGATGATAACTTTAGGTGAATTCTCCATTATTGAAATGACTTCATATATGGGGCTAGCCGTAACAAGTGTTTCCGTTGGTTATTTACAACCGCAAGTCATCCAAAAAGATGAAAGAATGAAACATATTCGCCAAAAAGCAATGCAATATTCATTGATGGCTATGTTAGTTTATATGTTCCTGCTAATGTTCTTACTTCAACTACAATTAGTGGGGTTAACTAGCTTTGAAACAATCGCACTCATTGCCAATAGCACGATTATCATGTTTGGGTGATTTGGATTTATCTTTCGAAAAAGATGTAGGAGGAATCAAAATGGATAACGTAGGAATTATTCTTTTATTAATAGGGTTGGCCATCGTGGGTTATGTCATTACGAGAAGAGATCTTGATGAAGATGGAAAAATGACGAAGAAAGCTTATAAGAAAATGGGAATCTTATACGTGATTGTGTTTATTTCTGTCGTGGTAATAGTCAGTATCATGCAATCGATGAATTAGACTTGGTTATGTTACATAAAAAATCCTGCAGATTGAATTCTGCAGGATTTAATTATATTATTTCGCTTCTAAGCGACGGATTCTTTCATCGATATCTGGGTGAGATGAGAACATGCTAGTTGATCTCTTGTTGTTGATTTTAAGAGTCTGAATAGCCGCATCATCTGTTTCTTCCGCATTGAACACTTGATTTTTCAATGAACGAAGCGCATGAGCCATCTTATCCTTACCAGCTAGGTCTGCACCACCTCTGTCAGCATGGAATTCACGGTAACGAGAGTACGCCATGACGACTAGTGAACCTAAGATTGAGAATAGAATCTGGAAAATGATAATCGCTGCGAATCGCACGACGAATTGTAGTTCAGGTTTCACTAATCGAGAAACTAGAATCGCTGCGATACGTGAGAAGAACACCACGAATGTATTCACTACACCTTGAAGTAATGTCATCGTGACCATGTCACCATTTGAAACGTGTGCAACCTCGTGAGCGATAACACCTTCAACGGCATCGTCATCCATCGATTGAAGTAAACCACTAGAGACTGCTACCAACGAACGTTTCTTCGAAGGTCCTGTTGCGAAAGCATTAACTTCACGTGCATTGTAAATACCGACTTCTGGCATATGCATTAGTCCTGCAGCGCGTGATAGACGGTGAACTTTCTCGACGACTGTTTTCTCTTGAGGTGAAAGGCTGCCATTTGGGTCTAGCACTTTCACTTTCATCATTTTCTTAGCCATCCAACGAGACATGGCTAGTGAAATGAAGGAGCCTGCAAAACCGACAATGATACTGAATATACCAATTGATACTAAATCTAATCCTAAAATTCCACTCTGGCTTTCGAATGAACCGCCAAAGTCAGTGAATGTAGTGATCAGTGACCAAACGATGATGATTGTGGTCATTACTAATATGTTTGTAAGTATGAAAAATAGAATTCTTTTACCCACTGCTTTTCCCCCTGCAAATTTTCTAATTTATTTATTTTATTATACCACGCAAACCCTTTTCATAAAACGAAAGTGACCCTTAATGATATTTGTTCACTAGAACGTCAAAAAATTATGGAGACGCACATGCTTTTTTAAATAGGCATAGGCTATATGAGAAAAGATTCATAGGAGGAAAAAATGTATTTTCCATATCAGTATTATAATCCGAGAACAAACTATGATTGGAGACAGCAACCAATAAGAGGTCAGGCTTCATGGACGACGGGCGGATCAGTGACTCAATGTAATATTCCATGGTCAGATAATGAATTCCTGACGGTAGCTGTCAGTCCAAATAGCCTTTACACCTGTGGGCAAACGTTAAAAGTCGATTACCCCCAAACGGGGCGAGAGGTATTGGTTGAAGTTGTAGATACTGTTCCAGGCTATCCACCAAACAAAATCAATTTACATCAAAAGGCTTTTGAAGCTTTGGGTGCCAATCCCGATATGGGCATCATTAACGTGATGATCACTCCTTCACCTGAACTAGAGCAAGAGCAATTCGGTAGATATCTAGTAGAAGTGGCACAAGTTGCATATCCAATGTATCGAGTAGTAGATTATCAATTTCTTGGTAGGGAGGAAGTAGCCTCTAACAGGGTAAAGGAAAGTTATGAATTCACATTAGCTTCACCGCAAGAGAGAATCAAGGTAAGAGGAAATGTCATTTATAACCCCCAAACGAACCGAGTGATTTCATTCGACTTGAATGAAGTAGAAAGTTAGCAAAGGAACTTGCATGACAGGTTCCTTTGTTTTTTCTTTTGGTAAAATGAAAATTAAAGAAGGAAGTGTTGTCGGTTGAAGAGAAATAGTGAAGAGTTATCAAGTAATTTTTTTCTCAAAATGGATAACGCTTCCGGAGGTTTTTAGATTAATAGATATATTCTCCTCGTTGGTCGGACTCATATTCATAGCAATTCAATATATACATTTTTGATAATGGGAGGTTTCGAAATTGAAACGTGCACTGGTAGTCGGTGGTACGGGGATGTTGAAGGAGGCCACTATATGGTTACATCATCAAGGTTACCGGGTCTCTGTAATTGGAAGAAGTCATGAGAAGATGGACAAGTTGATTCAACTAGCTGAACACCCCAAACTCATAGAGCCACTCTTAGTCGATTATAAAAAAGATACGGAACTAAAAAGTACTATCTCTCACTCCATTGAAGACAATGGTGGGTATGATTTAGTGATTGCGTGGATTCATTCTGATGCTCCACAGGCGTTAAATATAATCATAGAATGCTTACATAAGGATAAAAAATGGAGCCTTTTTCATGTGCTAGGTAGTAGTACGGATTTAGACGAAATTGATCAAACAGTTAAGCGACCTTTGAATGGTAGATACCATCAAGTTCAATTAGGGTTTATTAAAAAAGGAAATTCTACTCGCTGGTTGACCCATAAAGAGATATCAACAGGGGTTATAGATGCGATTAAAAATAACGAAAAGCGTCATGTGGTCGGTCAACTATAACCGTGGGATGAACAACCATATTCGTAATAAGAAAAGAGGGGTCACATGAATCATCATATGGGATTATATGAAGAACCGATGGAAGCAATCAAATCGGGAAATAAAAAGATAGAAGTTCGTTTGAATGACGAAAAAAGAAGGAAGATTAGTGTTGGTGATACAATCACTTTCACCAAGGTGCCAGAGGAGACTGAACAAATAAAAGTAGAAGTCACAGCAATGGTCTCTTACTCAAGTTTTCACGAAATGTATTCAAATTTTCCTGCTTCAGATTTAGGAGCAGAGGGTAAGACGATAGAAGAGATGGTTAAAAGTACTTATCATATTTATACCCCTGAACAAGAGAAAAAGTGGGGGACGTTGGCAATTCAAGTTAAGCTTATTCAATAAAGGAGACAAGTTATGGATTTCATTTTATGGTTAGTAGTGATTGCGCTATTTATTTTAAGTTTTATTGGAATCATATATCCGATTATTCCTGCTCCAGTTGTTTTATGGGGTGGTTTCTTGGTTTATCACTTCTTCATCGACTCCGGTGAGCTCACATGGGTTTTCTGGACTTCCATGATTATTTTGACAGCGATACTCATAATCGCAGATGTGATTGCGAATAGTTATTTTGTTAAACGGTTCGGAGGTTCTAAAAAAGGGGAATGGGTCGCTGCGATTGCGGTAATTTTCGGTTCATTCATCATACCTCCGTTTGGAATACTGGTACTACCATTTGTAGCTGTATTCATCACTGAGTTACTTCAAAAAAGGACTCTCTATGATGCTGGAAGAGCATCCATAGGTTCTTTGCTCGGTTTCCTGAGTGGTTCAGTGGCCAAATTCATCATCACCCTCGTGATGGTTATTTGGTTCTTGGTTGTCGTTATTTTTTAACTCAAGAATAGACTGGTAGGAGGTCGTATAAATGAATGCCTATCATCTTATAACCTTTGTTGCGATTGGATTCATCATATACGCAATCGATAAGAGGAAGGAATACTTTCCGGTCCCGATTATTTTATTGACGTTAGGAATAGCCCTTTCGTTTATTCCTTTCTATGCAGAAGCGGAATTGACTAAAAAAATTATTTTTGAGTGGTTCCTTCCAGCCATTCTGTTTGTTTCTGCTTATCAGTTTCCACTAAAAGATTTCAAGAAATATTTTGGAGTTTTTACAGCGTTAGCTACGGTAGGAATGCTATTGACTGCGTTTCTTTTAGCTGGGGCTATGGCGGCAACAATAGGAATCGCCTTATCGATTGGGTTTATTGGAACGCTACTAATTGCATCGATATTGACTCCGACAGACCCTGTTTCCGTCGTCAATATCTTGAAAAAGTCGACTGACAAGGCTCAGCTTGCTGATATTGTCGAAGGTGAATCGATGTTCAATGATGGGACAAGTGTGGTACTTTTTACTGTAGTAGCAGGCATTTATACAAATGAACAAAACTTTGCAATTCTGACTTTCTTTAAGGAGTTTGCCCTAGTAGCTTTTGGAGGCTTAGCCATCGGGTTAGTCATCGGCTACACCGTAAGTAAGATCATCCATGTCACCCACCATGAGGAATACCAGGTAATGGTAAGTGTCGTCATGGCTTATGGTGCATTCTTGGTAGCAGAGCATTTTGGGGTATCTGGTGTTCTTGCCACGGTTGCTGCGGGCTTACTATTCTCTTATGAGATTCAAGACTTAGAGAATGAAGAGAAATACCGTAATTATTTAGATGGTTTTTGGGAGGTAGTGAATCCTGTATTACTATCTATCTTGTTCATCGTGATGGGAATAGAGGCGATGGATTTGCTGAAATGGAACCACCTTTGGGCAATTGGCGTTCTTTTTCTATTGACTTTAGTTGTAAGATTCTTAGTTCTGTATGGTGTCTTTCAAGCTATTCCTAAATGGAGACATGAGTTCAGTTTAAAAAATATAAACCTGATGACGTGGGCAGGAATTAAGGGAACGATGTCTATTGCGTTGTTATTAGGTTTCAAAGATCAATATAGTGGAGAAGCAGAGCTGATTTTTTCGCTGACAATTGGCGTTATCATTTTATCTTTGGTTGTTCAAAGTTTAATAATTTACCCACTGACGAAATGGCAACAGCACCATTGATTTTTGTACAGAAAAGAAAAAAATATAAAATATTTTTTATTTAATACGTTAAAGCGAAATTTTGGGGTATATATGTTATAGTTAGAGTGATTTTGGGACTTTTATACCACAAAAAGAGAAGTGGGTGATGGATAATGGGACAACAGACTGAGTTGAATGTGGTGCTAAAGGAACAAAGTAAAATGATTGAGATGATTGCATTAGGTACTTATTCTTTGCAAGACATTCTTGAACATTTAACGAATACAGTGGATTACGTCATTCCCGATATTCAATCGTCCATCCTTTTATTTGATGAGGAAAATGAGATTCTAGGAATGGGAATTGGACCAAGCCTTCCTCAGGACTTTTTGGATACCGTAGATGGATTGAAACCAGGGCCGAAAGCTGGCTCATGCGGAACTGCTGCGTTTCACCGCCAAAAAGTAGTTGTGGAAGATACATCGAGTGATCCTTTATGGGAAGATTTCAGGGAGATTGCTGAAAAGTATCATCTGAGTTCATGCTCCTCGATTCCAATAATTTCATCGAAGAATAAGCTACTTGGGACGATGGCTTTCTATTCAAAAAATAAAAACGTTAAATTGGATCAAGAATTTGAAATCCTTGAGACATTTGCTAATTTGGCTAAGTTGATCATTGAACGGAAACAAGAAGAAAATCAACTTCGTCTTTCGAATACAGTGATTGAAAATAGTCCAGTTGTCGTGGTTCGCTGGAAGGTTGATAAAAATTGGCCAGTTGAATATATTTCGAATAATATCGTTCAATTTGGATATTCACCTAAAGAGTTTTTAGAAGATCAAATCAATTATGCTTCAATTCTTCACCCGATCGACTTAGGTCGAGTCCAAAAAGAAGTAAATGAACATATTCAAAATAGAGAAACGAACTACCAACAAGAGTATCGCATTTTTACTAAGGATGGCGATATTCGATGGATAGACGATCGTACAGTCCTGGTATGGGATCAGAATGGAAATTTAACTCATATAGAGGGCGTTTTACTAGATATTTCTGATCGTAAAGAAGCGGAAGAACGCGCGCATTATTTAGCTAATAATGACCCGTTGACTGGACTACCCAACAGAAGATATTTGCAAACCGTATTAGATCAAGAGATTACTAGTACGAATAGTAAAGGGAAAAAATTGGCACTTTTATATCTTGATTGTGATAATTTCAAAAAAATCAATGACCAGCTGGGGCACAGTGCGGGAGATGAGTTTTTAATCTATCTTGCTAAACGTCTTAAGAATTGTATTCGTGAAACCGATGTGATTGCAAGAATTGGTGGCGATGAATTCACGGTGATCTTGAGAAACGTGGAAGAAGAAAGTGACATTCTGTGTGTAATCAATCGCATTCTTGAAACAACAAGTGAACCATGGAAGTTACAAGGAGAAGTTTTCCATGTCACCATGAGTGTCGGAATAGCTGTATATCCTGATGATGGGGAAGATACCGAAACCTTGATCAGAAAGGCAGACATTGCATTATATAAAGCAAAAGATGATGGGAAAAATACTTTCCAGTGGTATGAGCATAAGAAAGAGGAAGCCAGATAAGGCTTCCTCTTTTCTTGGTCTTATGCCACTTTTCTGCATTCTTTAGCGCAATTGAAGCATGCTTTCGCACATTCTTGGCAGTGGTCATGATCATGTTTTTCACATTCTTTACCACATGCCTCACAAATTTCGGCACAAACTTTAGCCAGCTCCGCTTTGAATGGAGTATCTCTAAGTAAAGCTTGTTCAAAAAATCCGCAAATATCTGCGCACTCACGGTCAAGGCGAATACATTCTGCCATCATCTTGACGTCATCTTCTTTCAAGCATGAATCATAACAATGGTTACATGCGGCCATGCAGTCGTGTAATGCTGAAATCAATGATTGGTTTTCGTGTTTAGACATGAATCATCACTCCTTTGTATTGTTAGTATAATAAATTGCCAAGTTGAATTTTTTATAAACATCTTATGACTATTTTAATAGATTTTTCAAAACTTGGGCATGATTATAATCTTCTTCCTTTGTAGCAAACAGAATAGTCAACTTCTTTTTATTCGCCATACCCTTCAATTCATTGAAAGCTTCTTTCCGTTGATCTTCCTTTAATTCTTCTTTGTACTTTTTCTTGAAGTCATTGAACTTATCAGGATCATGACCAAACCATTGTCTGAGGTCTTTACTTGGTGCGATTTCCTTCAACCATTTATCTAGGTGAGCATCCTCTTTTGAGACACCCCTCGGCCAAACTCCGTCAACAAGCACACGCTGGCCATCATTTTTGTTGGCTTTTTCATAAATTCTTTTAAGTTGGATATTCATATGGGAACCTCCTTATAGATTGCGTACCCGCTAAACCTAGTGATGAATCCAAATACTAGACAAAAACGAGGGGTTACTAGTCGTAAACGAAGAGTTACTAGTCGTAACCATGGAACTACTAGTCATAAACCACAACCTGATCTCAATTACTTGATCCTGATAGTTGGAGAACCTCATAAATAAACGACAATTTAAAAAACCCGAACTTTCTCGAAATCATGTACGAAATTTCGAATAATAAGCTCGGATTTTACCACTTTCATTTTTGATTAAGGGTTAAAAGAAATTTAACAGACGTATTCAGCTAATACAGCTTGCACTTTGTATATGTTAAGTTGTTTGTTGAAGGTCTTCTCGATCGGGGTTGAACTTCCTGAGACCCAAATTTTCAGCTCAGCATCTAGGTCGAACGTACCTGCCGTTTCGACTGAGAAGTGGGCGATATTTTGGTAAGGGATTGAATGGTACTCAGTTTTTTTGCCAGTGACACCTTGTTTATCTACCAATATCAGTCGTTTGTTAGTAAAGACAAATAAGTCGCGTACAAGTTTATACGCATGTTCGACCTCTTCAGACGAAGCTAGTAGATCACTTAATTCTTGTTCCACTTTCTTGGCGTCCACTTCTGAAGCATTATTCATCATTCCGTCAAAAATTCCCATCATAAGTCCTCCTTAAAAAAGCCTAGGTTGAATTATATAATATAGCTCTACAATGAACTCAACCAGCGTGTAGATTTTCTCATAACAAACTATAACCACACTAAAAATATATGCACTCTATGCCAACTAATTAATCTCTTTTTTGTGATACATGATCATCGCTTCAGCTCTCCAAAAACTGGTGCTAAATTGGATATCAACTACTTCCACGCCTTTTTGGATGATGAATTCATTCACTTTCTTTTCTAGCTTTGCTGCGCCAGTAAAGGACTGAATGATTTTCACTTTCATCTGAACCACCCCTTATATGAGATCTTTTTCCTCGAAACGCTTGAATGAGCGACTTGTAAGGTTTTCAAGTTCTTTAAAAAGAGTGTCGTCATACTTTTTGAAATTGAAACATGATTTACCTTGCATTCTTTTTCTTAATTCAGGGGTTATATCTTCTAAAAGGTCAGGAAACATATAAACCGGCATAAGGTAGTAACTTACGTAGTTCTTTTTAATATGAACAGACCCGAAATAATATGGTTTATTGTTTTTAGGAAATTTCTTTTCTGAATCAAGGTAATAAACTTCATCAGTATCTTGCTGAACAACCAAGTGTTCCTCATACTTTTTCAGATAACTTTTTAATTCTTCAAAGATTGTCTCGAACGAATCTTGTGACATTCCATCACCATCCTTATGTCTAGTATAAGTGATGAGCGGGTAATGATAAATGAATACCCTAAAGGAGGACTTCTTAATGCTCTCTAAAAAAGATACAGTCTTACAACACAATGAACGTACGTTAGAATATGTTGATGCTCTCGACAAATTGACTAACGAGGAATGGAATAGCCCTATGTCTGAGGGCAAGTGGTCAGTCGGTGAAGTGATCGCACACTTCAAGCCTTGGGATGAGCTAGTAATGGAAAAGCGTGTTCCATATTTTTTCTCAGATGAACCATTTCCGGATAAAGGATTTGAAACAGATGAACGTAATAAAGAAGCGGCAAAATTTGCTCGAGAAAATAGACAAGAAGAGGTCATCGAACGATTCAAGGATCACAGAAAGAGATTCATTGATACGTTGAATCAGCTAGATGAAGATGATTTCGATAAAGAAATTCAAATCAGAGATGAAAAGATCACGATTTATGACTATTTTGAATTTATGATTAGACACGACGATCATCACTTTAAACAAATTGATGCGTTCCTCGCAAAAAATTAAAAAAACATATCAACAACCATTTGTATGATTAATGATGCTGTAACTAAACGTAGCAACACTTTTACGTATGAGACTTTGATCATTCCGGCTAGCCGTACGCCGATTTGGGCTCCTGTCAATGAGCCGAGGAGCAATGCAAGGGTCAAGCCCCAAATAATTTGGCCTGTTGCTATGTAACTGATTGCAGCACCAAAACATGATGAGAAGGTAGCGACCCGCACAAGTCCAACCGCCTTATAATAGCTGATTTTCAGATAAGAAAATAAGTAAAGCATCAGTGTCCCTTGCCCTGGCCCGAATGCACCGTCATAAATGCCGATGCCGAAGAGGGAGGGGGCACTTTGTTTATTCAAATAGAAATGGTCGTTACCAGTAAAAGGTGCCTTGCTCACAAAAGACATGATAAAAGCAAATATAAGCAAGAATATAGCGATTTTCATCAATATTTCCTCTGCAAGCATGGAAGCGATCAATCCGCCTGTAACACCACCCGCTAGGCTGATCGGAATGATTTTTAGCCCTTCTTTAAGGCTCACACCTTTTCTTCGATAAATCATGATAAAACTGGATAAAGAGCTGAATGTATTAGAAATCTTGTTTGCTCCAATCGCCGAGTGAACTGGCATCCCAAGCAATAACATAGCGGGCAAGCTCACCAAACCACCACCCCCAGCTAGAGTTCCTAAGGTAGTTGCAATTATACCAATCATAAATAACCATATGTAATCCATTTTGAAAAACCTCTTTCACACAAAAAATCCGCATACCTCAACAGAAGTAGCGGATGTTATAAGTGTTCGTCAATATATTCGTTGAGTTCTTCTTCCATCTTTTGAATGATGCGTTCTTGGTGTGCTTCGGGCGATTCATCCTCTTCTTTAGGGTGTCTTTCCGCCATAATTTTAAGGACTCGATCCTCTAGTAATTGTTGAGCAAAACTATCATACTCCCATTCATAGAAATATTCTTCTTTAGAAATGTCGAGAGCATTGCTCATTTTTATGAAAAATGGGTTCGATTCTGAACTATCATTGATATACGATATTTGTTCATCGATGAAATTTTCAACTTCATTATCAGTAATGGTTACCTGGTATTCTTCTTGCGCCCAGTCCTTCATCAATTGAGCTCTCTGGCGATACTCCATAGATACATCTACTAGGTTTGTACCCTCTAAATCTTCTTGAGCAGACATGCGAGTCTGAATATACGTTTTGATAATCCATCTTCGTACATCATCATTGGAAAGCTCTATTTCTTGATTGTTGACTGTAAGGGTATTGTTTTGTTTCAATAAACGATTATATTCATTTTTAGCTTGTTTAACGAGTTCTTCAACTTCAATAGATTCTTTTTCTTCTTCTTCTGAATCAGAATCTGTATCAGAATCTTCAAGTCCGACTTCTTCATCTTGGTCGGCTGTCACATCCTCAGAATCAGTGGTTAATAGATTCCAAGTGATCAAAAGTCCGCCAACAACTAGAAGGCCTGTCAGAAGGAATTTTTTCATCCTATTCGCCACCTAATAAAATAAATTATCTTCAATTTTAAAGTAACACATCATGGCTAATAAGGCGAAGAAAATAGACTGAGATACGAGTGTTTTTTTAATGTAATAACTCTTATTTCGTCTTCCTCGCATCGATCAAGCTTTGGATTTCATCACGTTCATTCTTTTGTAGTAGGTCGATGATTTTACTACCAACAACTACCCCGTCACCAATTGAAGACATATCCCGTACGTGATCAGTAGTAGAGATACCGAAACCTGCTAAAACAGGAACTTTAGAAGCTTCTTTTAAACTTTGAAAATGTTTCTGTAAATCTACTTCGAAATTTTTACGGGCACCTGTTATTCCATTGACAGTTATAGCGTATAAAAATCCTTGTGAAGCTTGAGCAATTTCTTTTTTTCTTTCTTCAGAACTGGTTAGTGAAACAAGTTGGATTAGGGCGACCTCATGTGCATCGAGAGATTCTGAGATTAACTCTTTCTGTTCAAGTGGAAGATCAGGTATGATTAACCCGTCAACACCAGCTTCTACTATGTCTGATACGAATGACTCGATTCCATATTTAAAAATGGGATTGATATACGTCATGAAAATAATCGGCGCCTTAATTTTTTCTCGTCCGGACTTGAGGGTTTCAATTACTTGATGTAAAGTAACCCCTTCACTGAGTGCGCGTTTGCCCGCTTCTTGAATCGTCGGCCCATCTGCGACGGGGTCAGAAAATGGTATGCCTAGTTCTATGGCACTTGCACCTGATTGATCGAGAAATTCTAGTGTGGGTAATAGCTGATCGATTCCCCCATCACCTGCCATAATATATGGAATGAATAATTTGTTTCCCTGTTCCAAGTCCTTATCGAAAATTTCTTTCATATAATTTTTTCCGTGAGTAGTTTGCTTCTTAACTGATTTCATCATGATTCCTCCTCTCCTTATTGTCCTAATATGTCTTTCACGGTTTCTACGTCCTTATCACCTCTACCGGATAAACAAATCACCAAGGTTTCATTTTCGTTCATTTTTGATGCGATTTTAATCGCGTGGGCAATAGCATGCGAGCTTTCCAAAGCGGGTATGATTCCTTCTGTTCGAGACATTTTTTGAAATGCTTCTAAGGCTTCATCGTCAGTAATACCTGCATACTGTACACGGTCCATGTCTTTTAAAAGACTATGTTCCGGCCCGACACCTGGGTAGTCCAGACCAGCAGAAATGGAATGTGCCTCTTGAATTTGACCGTGCTCATTTTGAAGTAAATACATCATCGACCCATGTAAAATGCCGACTGACCCTTCTGTTAGCGTTGCAGCGTGCCTGTTGGTATCTACACCTGATCCAGCCGCTTCAACACCGTACAATCGAACACCTTCGTTTTCGATAAAAGGATAGAACATTCCCATCGCATTGCTTCCACCACCGACGCAAGCTACAACGGCATCAGGTAGCGTTCCTTCTTTTTCGAATAGTTGTGTTTTCGTCTCTTGGCCGATGACACTTTGAAAATCGCGGACCATCTTAGGAAATGGATGTGGTCCTAACACTGAACCCATGATGTAATGGGTGTCTTCGATATTCGTGACCCAATATCTCAACGTTTCATTGACCGCGTCTTTCAGAGTTGCGCTTCCCTGGTCGACTCCACGTACTTCAGCTCCAAGCAATTCCATGCGAAAGACATTTTGTTTCTGTCGTCTCATATCCTCAGTTCCCATGAAAATCACACATTCAAGATTCAACAGAGCACACACAGTCGCCGTAGCAACACCATGTTGACCTGCTCCAGTTTCAGCTACTACTTTCTTTTTGCCCATCCGTTCGGCTAATAACGCTTGCCCAATTGTATTGTTTATTTTATGGGCCCCTGTATGGTTCAAATCTTCGCGCTTCAAATAGATTTTTGCGCCACCTACTTGTTTAGACAAGTTCTCAGCAAAATATAGAGGGTTTTCGCGCCCTACATAGTCTTTTAATAAAGAATTCAAACGGTCTTGGAACTCTTTATCTTGCTTAGCTTCATCATATGCCACTTCTAATTCTTTTACTGCACCCATCAATGTTTCAGGAATATATCTTCCTCCGTAAGGCCCGAATTGTCCTTTGGAATCTGGAAAAGCATAACTCATGTCAAACACTCCTTTAAAAATTATCAGTTATTGTTTTTGACTTGTTTAATAAATCGCTGAATTTTCTCGATATCTTTTACACCATCTGTTTCGACACCACTTGAGACATCGACTACTGCAGGGTTAGTTGTGCTGATCGCTTCAGTGACATTGTCTTCGTTTAATCCACCAGCTAAAATAAAACGTTCGCGGTCAAGGGTATCTTGGTCGATCAATGACCAATCGAAAGTCGTGCCGTTTCCCCCTCGGTAAGGGCCGTTTGCACTGTCTAATAAAAAATATGAGGCGCTTGAGTATTGGTCTAGGATCTGTAAGTCACTTTCGTGTCGTACGCTTAGTGATTTGATATATGGAATACTCAGTGTTTCACAAAAGTCAGGTTCCTCATCGCCATGTAATTGAACGTAATCCAAACCTACCAAGCGCGCGGTTTCTAAAAGTTCCTGCTTAGGAGCGTTGACGAATACTCCGACTTTTTTTACTGTTTCCGGCACATGTTGAGCGATATCTCGAGCTTGATTCAATGAAACTTTCCGTTTACTTTCGGCGAAAACAAATCCAATCATTTCTGCTCCTGCATCGACAGCCGCTTTAGCGTGTTCTGTTTGTTGTATGCCACAAATCTTTACTCCAGTCATGATGTGAATTCTCCTTTGTTGACCAAATCAGATTTCAAGGTGTCTCCTTTTTTAACTCTGAAGTTTGAGATCATCTCAGCTACTGTACCGCTTGTCATTAATGTTTCGCCAATCAGTAATCCATCGACACCAGCTTTTGCCACTCTTTCTGCATCTTCCTGTGTTTTCATTCCGCTTTCGCTAATAATCGCAGTCTTTGCACGATCGATCTTGGAAGCTAAGTGTTCAGTTGTTCCTAAATCAACTTCAAATGTTTTCAAATTCCGATTATTAATTCCGATGATTTTTGCTTCGATTGATTGTGCTCTGACTAACTCTTCCTCATTGTGTACTTCCAGCAAGACTTCAAGGTTTTGACTGGTAGCGTAGTCGTGCAGTTTTTTTAATTGATCTTGATCCATTGCCGCAGCAATTAACAAAATAACGTCCGCTCCAGCTTGCTTTGCTCGATCAATTTGAATTTCATCGATTATAAAGTCTTTACAAAGAACTGGTAGGCTGATTTGTTGGCTGACTCGGTATAAATCATCCATCGTTCCTTTGAAGAACGGTGTATCAGTCAAGATTGAAATAGCACCAGCTCCACCTCGTTCATAAATAGAAGCTTGATCTACAGGCTCCATATGGATGTTGATGTCACCTTTTGAAGGAGAGGCGCGTTTGATTTCAGCGATGATTTCTAGATGATCCGAGTCCTTGAAATGACTATATAAACTTTTCTTCTGTTCTTTCAGAGGACTGTCTTGATAATTCAACCCCAAAAATTTTAGCTCTCTTACTTCCTTACGCTTCTCATTTAAAATTCGGTCGAGGATTGTTTCACTCATGACGACATCGCCTGCTTTCTGGTTTGACTATATCTAACTAAGTAATTCAACTTCTCTTTGGCAGCCCCTGATTCAATGCTTTGACGGGCTTTATCTATCCCGTCTTTAGCATTGTCTGCAAGGCCAGATGCGAACAGTCCTAGTCCTGCATTCAGTAAAACCGTATCTAGGTAAGCGCTCGGTTCACCATTTAGGACGCTTTCTAAAATTCGTGCGTTTTCTTTAGCATCTCCGCCAACTATTTGTTCGTTCGAATACGTCGGTAGGTCGACATCTTCCGGTTTAAGTGTGAAAGGAATCAGCTCTCCATCTTCTAATAAGACCAGATGGTTTTCTCCAGCAAGAGAAGCCTCATCCATATACCCAGCTCCATTGACTACAATAGCCCGCTTCCTTCCCAGTTTGTGGAGAACCGTTGCCATCTTCATCAACATATCTCTTTGGTAGACTCCGAGGAATTGCGTTTCTAGAGTCACAGGATTCGTCAAGGGCCCGATTAAGTTGAAAATGGTCGGGACACCTAGAGCGTTCCTTACTTTCATGATTGGCTTCAACTGATGATGTACGTGCGGAGCAAACAAGAAGGCGATTCCGTTTGTCTCAAGTAATTCCTCTACTTCGTTGCCAGAGAAATCAAGAGCCACGCCAAGTTCCTCTAGTACATCGGCACTTCCTGTTTTGCTGGAAACACTGCGGTTCCCGTGTTTCGCAACTCTTGCACCAGCTCCAGCTAAAACGAATGCTGATGTGGTACTGATATTAAAACTGTGTGACCCGTCGCCACCCGTGCCGCAATTATCTGTTATATGAGGGATGTTCTTTTCTATAGGCATCGCCTTTTCACGAAGTACTTCTACAATTCCTGTGATTTCTTCTGGTGTTTCACCTCGCACTCTTAAAGCGGTTAAAACAGATGCGATCTCACTTTCAGATGTCGATGGGTCGAATAACTCTCTAGAAAGCCCCTTGATGTCATCTCGAGATAATTTATTTCCTTCAAATAATTGATTAAGTAATTTTTTCATTTGATCTTCACCTCTGTCGTTTCTTTTAAGAAATTTTCAAGCAGCTGTTTCCCAGTTTCTGTTCCAATGGATTCTGGGTGAAACTGCCAACCTACAACCGGAAACGCTTGATGCTCTATTGCCATCAGCTCTCCATCATCCATTGCGATCGCAACCTTTTTGAAAAAAGGAGGGAGGGTCAATGGATCGACTGCTAATGAGTGATATCGCATGACCTCCAGTGGTTGAGGGAGAAATTGAAAGGCTCCAGATCCCTGATGACGAATGAACGAACGTTTACCGTGCATCAATCTTTTAGCTTTACTGACTGTTGCACCAAAAGCCTTTGCGATGATCTGATGTCCTAAACAAATACCAAGAATCGGTGTTTGCTGATAGAAGTTCCGAACAATTTCGATTGTTTGCGTCGCCTCTTCAGGTTTTCCTGGTCCAGGGGAAAGGACGATTGCCTCAGGATTCATATGTTCGATTTCATCGAAGGTTATTTGATTCGGTCTGACAACTTGAACGTTCTTCCCAAGCTCTTGTAAATATTGTGATAAGTTATACGTGAAAGAATCATAATGATCAATCAGTAAAATCATTCATTGCACCTCCAGTAAGGATTTTGCTTTATTCAATGTTTCTTCGAATTCATTTTCAGGGACGGAATCATAAACGACTCCTGCACCTGCTTGAACATGCGCTTTGCCGTCTTTGAGGACCATCGTCCTTATAGCCAGTGCTAAGTCAAGGTTCCCGTTCACTCCTAAGTATCCGACAGCACCTGAATATACGCCTCGCTTCGTCTTTTCCATTTCGTTGATTAACTGCATCGCACGAATTTTCGGAGCGCCACTAACTGTTCCTGCCGGTAAGCAAGCGATCAGGGCATCAATCGGTTGGGATGAATCATCCAGAACTCCTTTTACTTCAGAAACGATATGCATCACCGTCCGGTACCTTTCAATCAGCATGTATTTACTCAATTGAATCGTTCCAGGTTTACTTATTCGTCCCACGTCATTCCTTCCCAAATCAACTAACATCTGGTGTTCCGCTATTTCTTTTTCATCTTCAAGCAGTTCTTTAGAAAGCAATCGATCTTCTGTTTCGCTTTTACCTCTTTTTCTGGTGCCAGCAATCGGATTCGTAGTTACGTTACGTCCATCTACTTTGATCAAGCTTTCTGGTGAGGCTCCAAGGACGACGTACTCATTAAAGTCGATATAGAACATATAAGGTGATGGATTTCTTTTTCTTAATTTACGGTAAAAAGAAAACGGATCGCCTGTATAAGGGCTACTTAACCTTTGAGATAAAACGACTTGAAATATATCTCCCTCTTCAATGTGAGTGCGTGCCTTCTTGACTAACTCCTCATATTTTTCCGTGCTCATATTCGACCGGTAATCGGTGGCATGGAATGGCTCGAGTTCTTGAAGTGCAATTGATTGAGCCAGTTGTTGTTCCATATCATATAGCGCTTTCTGGTGATTGACAGTTTCGTTGGTGATCCACTGATCCACAACCGTAATATAAATTTTTTGCATCAAATGATCATAGACAATGAGCCTGTTATAAAATAAAAAATGTATATCTGGCATCTCGAGATCATCCGATTCTGCTTCATCTATTGCTTCGAACCGTTTGGCTACATCGTAAGCAAAATAACCGATACCCCCAGAGGGGAAGGGGAGAGAGAAATCTCTATCTACTGAGTGTTCTAGGTGTCTTTTCAACCAGGTAAAAGGATCTTCATCACTAGTTTCCGATTCGCTTTTAACCAAATCTATTAATTTCATTTGCGTCTTGTCAGCTTTCATTTCAAAGAAGGGATCAGAGCCGATGAAGGAATATCGACCAGAATCTTCGTGCTTCAATGAACTTTCAAGTAAAAATTTATGGGTACCTTCTAAGTTCATGAAAATTGAAATCGGTGTATGTTGATCACCTTCTAATTCTCGGAATGAAACATTTATATGCGTCATCTTCAGAACCTCACTTTTGGTTTAATGTGATTAAGTAATGCATAAAAAAATCCTCTGCAAACACAAAAAACTGTGCTTACAGAGGACGATTCACTCGCGGTGCCACCTCAGTTGAGAAGATAAACTTCTCCACTCGAACCAGTATCCAGCTATGCAATATACGATTTACTGCTGAAAAAAGTGGATAAAAAAAGGGTTTCCTGTCCTAGAAAAGGACGGGAAACCCGTGGTGCCACCTTCGTTAACCGACGTAAAACGTCAGATCACTTCAACAGTATCGAAGCATAAGCTTGAATACCTGTCTCTTGTAACGATGAGACGTTCGCTGACCATACTGATAACTAAAGTTACGTTGGGTCAGAGGCTCAGAAGGCCATTCCTTTCAACGATCACGCTAGTTCACACCAACCACTAGCTCTCTGAAGTGCTCGATTAAAAGTACTCTTCTTCGTCAATGCCATTTCCGTTATGAATGTTGTAACCTATCATATGACGGTAAATATTAAATGTCAAGAAAAAGTTTAATTTTTACTTACTTGGTATGCTACTAAGCCGAAAAGTCCCCCGATGAATAAAACTCCACCGCCTAAGAGGAACCAGCTTGTATTAATCGGTTTATCTGGCTTTTCTACCTCTTTTAAAGCTAATGTTTTCTGGTCTTTGAGAAATTCATTTTCTTCAGATGTATCACTTATCACTTTGGAAGGGCTGCATAGTGGATTTTCCCAAGTTCTGATTTGTTCATCCAAGAAAAGAATATAGGTCGATCCCTCTTCTGTACGCTGTCCCCATGAGACATCTTCTTCAAAAATGATCCAGTCTTTTTCTACTCCTTTGTAGCTCTTTTCTACTTTTACACGAACATAATTATTGCTGGAATTCTTTTTATAGACTGCATCGATCGAGCCGATCACAACCCCATCATAACTTTCAAAAGATTCTTCGATTGAAGGGGAGTCACTGGATAAAGCTGTACTAGTAACTGGAAGTAGAAAGATCATACTAAGTATCATTAAAAGACCTGTTATAAATCTCATGAAAAAACTCCTTTAATGACATAGACGATATCAGAAGCCTCAATGTTACAAAAAGAAAGTTAACTTACCGGAATTTTTTCTGCAACGACCGTATGATTTCTTCCTTGTTCTTTTGCTCGGTACAAGGCGTTGTCCGCTTCTTGATAGAGTGCATCATCAGAATTCATTTCACGGTCATACTGTGCAATCCCAATCGAAATCGTTAGTTGGATATGGTCTGTTTTATTTAGTTTGAAAGGATGATGCTCGACCTTTTTGCGAAGGTTCTCAGTAATATCTATTACTTGATCAATCTTCTTACCACAATAAATGATGGAAAATTCTTCACCACCATTTCGAGAAATCGTGGCCTCATTCCCTAAATTATCTTTGAAAATATCTGCGAGTTGTTTCAATATTTCATCCCCGGCTTTATGACCGTGAGTATCGTTGATCTTTTTGAAATGATCGATATCCATCATCACTAATATGCAGGGTACTTCATTGTCCCGGGCATTTTTCAAACACTCATCATAATAGTGATAAAAAGTTCTCACATTATATAGCCCTGTTAGATAATCGATCCTCGAGAATTCACGGTATTTGAAAAAAAGCTCACTGCTTTTTCGGATATATAGGGTGAAATAGAATGCAAGCATACCTCCTACAACTGTGCATATTACATGCAAGAATGCTGCATAAAGCACATTCGAATATATAGGTGAAACGATATATAAAGCGATGGAGAAAATCAGCTGTGTGTAGAGTAAAATGACTGTCCACTTTTTCCATACTCCTAAGGTCAAATACTTGGATAAAATCCCGGCACCGAGTCCGATGAAGAACATCATGAACAACGCTACATGAGATGAAAAGTTAATATCGATCATATAGCGGCCAATTGAAATGACACCCGCAGCAATCAGTGAAGGAACAATACCACCGAAAAATGCGACAATCGCAACAGGTACATGTCTCAAGTCCAAAATAGTAATATCATTTGTGGCAATACTATAATGCATTAAAATGATTCCAAGCAAACCTGCTAATATTCCGTCTGAAAGTTTAATCCATAGAGGTGAGTGAAGCTTTAGCGGACTTTTTCGGAATAGTTGATGCCAGACGAAAATAAAAGTCATCAGAATAGAAACATTAACCAACAAGTCACTGAGCATAAGCGGCACACACCTCTTTTCTGAATGTTGAAATATTTAATAAATTATACCATATAATTAATACTTATTGCTCATAAAACGACATAATTTTCAGGAAGAAAAGCTTATCATTGTTAGTAAAAGGAATTGCAAACGGGTGTGTAGAAATATAGAGTGGGGTGATTAAATGATTAATTTAAAAGAAATTCAGGAAGCCAAAAAGAGAATTAAAGATACAATCCATGAAACACCAATTCTGCAATCTGAACAATTGTCGGAGCAGATAGGTGCACAAATCTTTTTGAAATCAGAACATCTTCAGAAAACTGGATCTTTCAAAATCCGTGGAGCAACTAATCGAGTGAAGCAAGCAGTGGATGAGGGAGCAAAGTTCATTACAGCAGCCTCTTCAGGGAACCATGGACAAGCAGTAGCTTATATCTCGAATCAATTAGGCATACCTGCGACTATTGTGGTACCAGAAGATGCAACTAAAAGTAAAGTTCGGGCGATTGAACAATACAATGGCACAGTTGAATACTGTGGGACAACTTCTGCTGAAAGAATCCCGAGGGCCAAAGAATTGGCTGAACAACATGGTGGTATTTTTGTTCCACCTTATGATCATCCACACATCATGGCAGGGCAAGGAACTGTCGGTTTAGAAATACTTGAACAAGTTAAAGGTGTGGAAGTGATTTATATCCCTATAGGTGGCGGGGGATTAAGTTCTGGGATTTTAACAGCCGTGAAGGAAACAAATCCAGACATAAAAGTTATAGGAGTGGAGCCATCGATTGCCAACGACGTGTATTTGTCATTGAAGAATGGAGAGATCACTCCGGTAAATGGCACTGAAAACTCAATTGCAGACGGCTTAAGAACAACGCAACCTGGAGATATGACTTTCCCAATCTTACAAAAATATCTAGATGACATCGTATTGGTAGAGGAAGAAGAAATCAAATGGGCGATGAGCTTTGTCTTAGAACGGATGAAACAGATGATCGAACCTTCTAGCGCTACGGCTGTAGCTGCGGCTATCAAGGAGCGAGATCAAATACAAGGAAAGAAAGTGGTCTGTGTGATCTCAGGCGGTAATGTGGATATAGCTACAATTTCTGATTTATTAGTAGACACAAAGCGATAAAAGGGGAATTTTTTTGAAGAAAATAATGTTAGGATTAGCTTTGCTCGTACTGGCCGGATGTAGTTCAGTTTCGGGTTCCGGGGGTATTGGTACAATCACTTTCGTTGAGGATTCGGAGTCTCAGAAGATGTTCAACAGACTGAATGCCGGTGTGATCATGGAGTATGACTTAGAGTTGGAAGGCGCTGATGATTTAGAAGTAGAAATGTGGGTCGATGCCTACCAAGACGGGGTAAAATTAGAAGAAAATCCCTTGTTTAAATTGAGTAATTATTATCAAGAGGGTAAGGTGAATGACCGAGTGGGTTTTTCCATATTAGATCCAGGCAAAGATTCTTCTGTAGTCATTTTTTCCGATAAGGCTAGTCATGGTAGTTTTCGAAATGAGCATAAAGACAAATCGGTTTTTGAAGAGGGTCTGTCTCGTGGGGGACATTCTATTTCAGACGAGGAAATGGTTTTAAAAGAAGGAGAAGAGCAAGTAGTAGGATTTTGTTATCAATCACACGATGATGGTATAAGGGGCTTTGAACTTGAAAACTACGAAGAAGCAATAGATTACGCAAAGAATATACTAGTTTTCAATGTGAAAATATCAGCAAAAGAATAGAGGTAGCTGAGTGGAAAAGTTACTTTCGGTAGAAGAGAGGGAGCTGGATTGAACAATGACTGGAATGATGAAGAGTTAGCAGTGCATTTGGAAGGGCTTGAAAAGAATCTATTAAACCATGAAGTGAGAACTTCTTATGAAGATTTCGATCGATTGTTAGCTGATGATTTTGTGGAGTTCGGGAGTTCTGGAAGAGTATTTGATAAGAGAGAGCAATTAGAAGCCACAAACGCATCTGATGAAGTGTTAGTCATGCATTTAACTGATTTTCACTTGAACAGGCTTGCAGAAGATGTTGCTCATGTAACTTTCAAGGTATACAAAGAAAATAACAATCAATACTCGCTCAGAAGTTCGATTTGGAAGTTGAATGAGGATAGGTGGCAGATGTTTTTTCACCAAGGGACGAATATTGTTTAAGGGGTAATTCTTAATGAGTAATGCGGATGTACACATGAAAGTGGAGAAAAAGAGTGATATTGGGCAATTGCTACAGGTTATAGGTGGAATTATTACATTCATTGGATTTATATTACTATTTACTTCGGTACCTATAGGTGTCGGTATCTTAGCGCTTGGATTGATAATACTGATGGTAGCCCATATATTTTTTGTTCTGGACACGATCAATCGAAGGTTGTTTGAAAATAACTTCATCCTTCAGAGTGAACGGGATGAAATGATAGATAATGAAGGTGAGGACGTAGGATGAAGAAGCATGTTTGGCCTGTTATATTAACTTTGTGCATCATTTTAATGGCAGTACTGTTTATTGTTCAGATACCTGAAATCAAATCGGAACAGCCAAACCTTACCTTTGGTGCTAAGCAACATGCTGAGGTTGATGCTGGTGAAAAGCGAAAGGGCGAAGTATCTGTAAATGGAGAAACGGGAAGTAATGACTCTAGCACCTACTTTGAGCAGGTAGCAGATCAACCAAAGGAAGAAAAAATGGATTTCATTAAACAGCACGTACAACTAAACTGGACGAAACAAAACGTTGTTGAATTTTTTCGTGGATATAAATATGTAGAAGTGAGAGGAGCAATGGAGAACAGGCAAATTTACCAATATGACTTTGGTAAAGAAGAAGGTTATGAGTTTGTTCCAGAATTAGATGAAGTCGATCTTCAAGGAATTGCTGACGGAAAACTTGAGCTTTCGGTTGGAGTTGCTTTTAGTAACGAGGTAGACGAAATAGATTTTTTGGTGATTAATTATTTGAATGATACCACTGGAAACCCTGAGTCATTCTATCGCATGGCAGTAGCGGGTGGAGAGGTCTATGAAAAGGTTGATATCCACGAGACGATTTATTAGGCAGACAAAAGTCCAATAGGGAGCTCCCTATCGGACAATATCTACTAAACTTTCCTACCAAATATATTTAGGTAACCGAGGGAGTAAGAGGTTATGACGATAACGAAAAACATCCCTACGATAGCCCCGAAGAAGACCCAGTCTCTTGTTCGCACCTTCATCTCATGATAATGGGTACGGTCGCGCTCATCGGTGAAGCCTTTAGACTCCATTGCAATGGCCACCCTTTCAGCTTTTCGGATAGCGTTAGCTAGTAAAGGGATCGAATAACGCTTGAACTGGTTGATTCTCCCTCGAATGCCACGAGATCTTTTCACGCCGCGAATGCGGTGTGCCTTTCGCAAAACAGATAACTCTTCTTGGAAAGTAGGGAGGAATCGATACCCAGCCAAGATTCCATAGGTCAACTTTGGCGGAAGCTTTAATTGCTGCATCAGACTTAACATGAATTTCGTCGAATCAGTTGTTAGCACAAACAGCAATGATAACGATAAGAAACACATGGACCTTAATGCCAAGCTAATCGCAATCATCACGCTGCCCGTTGTTACATCAAATTCCCACACTTCGAATAATACTTCACCACCAGCGTATGTATCGCTGGCATAAAGCATCGTCATCCACGCGAAACCCAAAACCAATACTAAGAATGCACTGAAGATCTTGAGCCATTTAACAATTGATATTCCTGAAATGGTAAACGTCACTAATAGGATGAAAATGAAATAGGCTAGTGGTGTGAATATATCAAACATGAACCCCAGGAGAACTCCAGGGATCAAGACCGCTATAGCTTTTACACTCGGATTAATAGAGGAGATCATAAACAGCTTCCTCATCCATATCATTTCTAAAGCGAACTCGGTGAGGCTTCCTCAACCTTGAACGGTTCAGTAACTCGTTATTTCTCCAAAGTGATTTAGGCTTTCCTTGGAAAGCTATACTTCCTTCATTCAATACCATTACCCGGTCACAATAACGGTCCACTAATTCCATATCGTGTGTAACCATAACTATAGCAACCCCCATTTCAGTCAACTCGATCATTTTTTTCATTAATTCACTAGAAGTTTTTGCGTCCTGTCCGAACGTAGGTTCATCGAAAAGAAGTAGATCTGGTGTTTCATCCAACATCGTGGCGACGCTTAATCTTCTTTTTTGCCCTCCACTCAGCGAAAACGGATTCTTCCATTTTTCTTTTTCTAAATGAAAGAAGTGCATCAACTCACTAACAGTGGAATTGATTTTTTTATCATCTGCATGATTCAACCGCAATCCAAAAGCCAATTCATCATATACAGTGTCGGTGATGAACTGATGCTCAGGGTTTTGAAAAACGAACCCCATCCTTTTACGGAGGTCATTTTCGCCCCATTCTGAAATGGGTTGACCAAGGAAGTTAATTTTCCCTTCATTTATAGGGAGAAGGGCAGATATTATCTGTAGTAAAGTCGATTTTCCTGCTCCATTTTCACCTGCAATTGCGATGATTTCTCTTCTGTGGATATCCATGGAAATATCATTAAGAATTTGTTTTGATTTTCTTGAAAAAGATACATTTTCAAGCGATAAAATTTTTTCTGATGATACACGAGGTTTAGGTTGAGTAAAGGCGAGTGCTGGTGTATCCTGAAATTCTTTCGGCAGAAATATACCTTCCTCATTCAATAACTCTTGGTGGTTGGTGAAAATATATTCAGGCTTATCGTCGAGAAGTATTTCTCCTTTACTATCAATAACAATCAATCTAGAAGCGGCTTCTTGCCAATCCTCTGCTTGGTGCTCTATTACAAGTAAACTTATATTCTGTTCTTGTTGGATTCTCTCAATTAATTGAATAAACTCAAGACTTGATACAGGGTCTAGGTTAGCTGTTGGCTCATCTAATATGAGTAGTTCAGGTTCCATCAACAATACAGCAGCTAAGGCTATTTTCTGTTTTTGACCTCCAGAAAGTTCATGAATCTTCTCATGTCTGTATTTTTCCATCCCTATGGTTTGAAGGATATTCCCGATTTTACAATCGATTTCCTCACGTGGAACACTTAAGTTCTCCAATGTAAAAGCAAGCTCATCCTCCACAGTGATCATGCAAAATTGACTCTCTGGATCTTGGAAAACGATACCTATTTTTTGATTCAGTACACCCTTTTTCATTTCCGAAATATCGTGGCCCATAAATAAGACTGAACCTTTTGAATATCCCTCTACGGCTTCTGGGTACAAGCCGTTCAGGCAAAGAGCGAGGCTGCTTTTGCCTGATCCACTAGACCCCATTAATAAAATGGTTTCATCATCATTGATTGAAAACGATAAATTATTTAACGTCCATTCACTTTTTTCATAGCCGAAAGAGAAATTCTTCAACTCGATTAATGGTGGTTGATTTTGAAAGTTATGCTGCACGGTCTTCACGTTGTTCTTGCTTCTCCTTTCCAAGAGCATATCCACGCACGACGCCTGTCTTCGCTAATTGGTCACTCAGCCATTTGCCGAGTACACCTGCCAGTAATGCACCACTGATCAGTCGGACGACAAACGTAGCAATAATCAACCATGGGGCTAAAATGATGTTCCCTGAAGAATATAGATGCCAGAAGAAACTGAAGAAGGCAGCAGATACTCCGGCTAAGACTAATATTCTTAGACGATAATCTCGCCATTTAGTCAGTGCAAATGGAAGCTCTGCACCAGCCCCTTGAACAGCGGCAGTAAGAATCAACGCAGGACCTGCAGGACTACCAACTAGCACCTGTACCACCCCGGCAATGACTTCAGAAGTGAATGCAGCTCCAGGTTTTCGGATGATATAAGCTGCTATGATCGAAACGATGAACCAAATGCCGAAAATGATCTCATAGCCAAATGCCGCAAGGCCGAACGGAGTCAAGATATTTCGAATCACTTGACCGAAAAAGAAAAACAATAAATATACTAAAGCAAAGACCACACCCAGTATGGACATTAAAACGATCTCTTTTAACTTCCAATTTGCTAACACATCAATTCCCCCTATTTTTTCGTCGATGGACTATTCGCAGATATTGTGAAAGTCATCGTTACGTGTGAGACTTTTTCTTGTACTTTATCGAATGATTCTTCTAACGTGTGAAAAATATCATTAACTTCCCCGTCCAAACGAGTGGCATAGTGGGAAGCACTGACATCAACACCTCGAGCTTTTGATAGATCGATTTGTTCATAGATTTTATCCATATAATCTTCACGGCCCATAGGGTAAAGGGCGAATTTACAGCCTGCTTTTTGAGATATATCTTTCGATTTTACCTCGTTCAATACTTCATCCGTTACGTCCATATACACATCGCCGGAAGAATCCCCTGGGCAACCAATCGAGAACGTCCCGCTCATTGCTACATGTTCACCCGTTTTTGCTGCATGGAGGAAAATCGCCTTAGTGACGTCAAAAATATGAACCATTTTTCCTCGTATACAAGTGCTCACATCGTCCGTGTCCTTCCAGACATTCGTAGTATCTACCTCTTCAAGTGCCCCTAGGATTACATCGACAAATTTGTCTGTCATGGGGTGAAGAGTGAACTGACACCCTGCAATTCTGCTTGTTCCACAATCATTACTCATACTAATAACCTCCTAAAATATTTTTAAAAAATAAGCGTTGTTAAAGTTTGTTGTTGTTTCTGCCGAATTGCTTGAAGGCGGACGCGTTCCTGGGGGCACGGCTTTAACTTCCCAAAACTCGCCACTGCGAGTTTTGCGTGATTTTCAGCTCGTGCTGATCCCCTAGGAGTCGCCACCGCTCACAATTCGTCAGAACCAACGAAGTAGTATTGAATCTAACCTTTCAAATCAAAAACGGACTTTAACTTAGCCTAAAAATAAAAAACTGCACTCCGAAGGGAATGCAGTTTACATGTATGGTTTCAATTTTATTAATCATACAGTCTACTACACTTCCCCACGCTAGTATTATCCAGATCGGGTTCAAAGGGTCAGGCAATGCCTTCTCAGCCACAAAATGTAGCTCCCCTAGTGTTTGTTCGAATATGCAGTTTGTTATAATCTTAGAATAATCAACATTTGGAAATTTGTAAACAGTTAGAGAGGTAATTTTTATGGAACGACAAATAATAATTATGGAAACAGAAAAATATGTTCAGAAACAGTTAGAAGGAGAAGGTACAGGCCATGACTGGTGGCACATCCATCGAGTGACCGAGCTTACCAAGAAGATTGCGGAAAAAGAAAATGCTGATTACTTTATTTGTTTGATGGCCGCTTTGACGCATGATCTGATTGATGAAAAAGTGACGAATAAAACAAAAAGAGCAATGAATCAACTGATGAAGTGGTTCGATCAAATGGAGATACCCTCAAAAGAGCAGAAACGGATTATCGAAATTATCACCACGATATCTTTTAAAGGAGGAAATAAACCTACGCCTTCCACATTAGAAGCAAAAGTAGTCCAAGATGCAGATCGACTGGACGCTATTGGGGCGATTGGGATTGCAAGGTGCTTCACTTACGCTGGTTCAGCAGGGAACATCATCCACGACCCCGAAGTGAAACCAAGAGAAGAAATTACTGAGGAAGATTATCGAAAAAAGGACGGAACAGCCATTCAGCATTTTTATGAAAAACTACTGAAGTTAAAAGACTTGATGAATACCGAGACAGGCCTAAAAATTGCTGAGGAAAGACATAGGTTCATGGAAATATACCTAGACCAGTTTTATATGGAGTGGAATGGAGAGAAGTAGGATACAAGATTAAATCAAAAGATAAATATAGGAGTAGTGAAAATGTCAGAAAATCAAAGAAAAATCCCATTATATATGCAAATTAAAAGTAAATTAATAGACCGCATAAATGAGAACGAATGGAACCCTGGTGACGCAATTCCTTCTGAAAGCCAATTGATGAAGTATTACAACGTTAGTCGAACGACTGTACGTCAGGCAATACGGGACTTAGCGCAAGATGGAATCATTGAAACACGTAGAGGTGCGGCGGCTCGGTTAAAATCGGCACCAGAGGAGGATGTGAATAACACAGGGGTTGTGCATCATGAAGTTGGAGAAGAATTTTCTGTGAAAGTGTTAAGAGCTTACCAGGCAGATAATCACCAATTCGCAAAGCATCAGCTGAAACTCGATGATCATACTGATGTTTATTTGTTGGAACGCATTCGTATAGCAGATGGAATCCCAATCGGATTACAGCAATTATTCACACCTACTTACATCGGAGAGATATTGGAAAAGGAAGGCTTCACTTATTTCGATATATTTCCAGTGTTAGGAAAACATATGGTTAATTATTCAACCATTAAAGAAAATGTGACTTCTTGTCTAGCGAACCAACATGAAGCTGATTTATTAGGCATTATGAGTGGGGATCCCTTGATCGAAATAACTAGATTAACACTAGGGTTAGATCATACTCCAATCGAATTTTCCAAGACGAAATACGTACCATCTAACTTTAATTATAATATAGAAATCGGTCGGTAAATGATGAAATGTCACAACTTGTTGCAATAAGTTATTAACATGTTACAATAAGTTAGGTGAGAGTTAATAACTTACTTAATGCAACAGGAGGTGAAATACTATGGATAAATTAACGAGTATTCGACATGATAAAACTCAAATCGATCTAGTAAAATTGCGCAACTACCGACTTGGACGAGTTCGTGAACAGTTACAATCATTAGGTTATGGTGGGATTGTGTTATTCGATCCAGTCAATTTGAGGTACGCAACAGGCAGTAGGAACATGCAAGTGTTTATGTTACGAAACCCTGGACGTTATGTCTTTATACCAGCAGACGGGCCAGTTGTATTATTTGACTTCCCTAACTGTGAACATTTATCAGAAGGTATTGAAACAATAGATGAAGTCAGATCGGCACTGACTATGTCTTATGTAGCGTCTGGCTATAATTTAGAGGATACAGCTAAGAAATGGGCCCAAGAAATCGCTGATCTCATGCGACAACACGCCGGAGAAAATAATAAGATTGCTGTTGATAAAATTCATCCTTCAGGGGCTATAGCTCTAGCAAAAGAAGGGATGCGTGTGGTTGACGGCCAAGAACCGATTGAGCATGCACGCAGCATAAAGAGTAAAGAAGAGATTGAGGCAATGAAAATATCTGTTCGTACAGCGGAAGCCGGTATGGTGCGAATGGTGGAAGAACTTAAACCTGGTGTTACTGAAAATGAATTATGGTCACACCTTCATCAAACAAATATTGCTCAAGGTGGGGACTACGTAGAAACTCGATTGCTAAGCTCTGGGGAACGAACGAACCCATGGTTTCAGGAGTGTAGTGATAAAGTGATCAATGAGGGTGAACTCGTAGCATTCGATACGGATATGAACGGACCACTAGGCTATTTCACAGATATTAGTCGTACGTTTTATTGTGGTGACAGTAAACCGACGGATGAACAGAGACGCCTTTATCAAACTGCATATGAGCAGGTTCAATTTAATAAAGAGTTGCTTAAGCCAGGTATGACCTTTAAGGAATATGCAGAAAAAGGTTGGCAAATTCCAGATGAATTTTTCCCGAACCGTTACTTTACAGTGGCTCATGGTACTGGGTTAAGTGGAGAATACCCTTACATTGTCTATTCGGAAGATTTCGATGAAAAAGGATACGATGGTGTCATTGAAGAGAACATGGTGATCAGTGTAGAAAGCTATATAGGATCGCCTGGAGGTAAAGAAGGGGTCAAACTAGAAGAGCAACTTCTAGTAACAAAAGATGGCGTCGAAAATTTTTCTTCGTTTCCATTCGAAGAAAAGCTTTTAAAATAGATAAATAAAATTACTTAGTAAGAACATTTAAGAAACAATCATTTATTAATTCAATCAGGAGTGTTTATATGAAAAACGTGAAAAAGTTATTTCCAGTCTTAGTGCTAGGACTGATCTTGCTTCTTGCTGCCTGTGGTGGCGAAGATGATCAGGCTGATAGCGGGGACGGTAATGAAGCTGAAGAGGAAAAAGGTTCTATATCTATAGGAATGAACAACTGGGCAGAAAATGTTGCTGTGTCTAATATGTGGAAGATTGTATTAGAAGAGAAAGGATATGATGTTTCATTAGAGCCTGTTGAGAAAGCTATTCTTTATGAAGGATTAGCAAATCAGGACTTAGATATAGGTATGGAGGTTTGGTTACCTAATACAGATAAATCTTTCTATAATGAATACGAAGAAGAAATTGATTGGCGTGAGAACTGGTATGAAGGAACTGATTTAGCGCTAGTTGTCCCTTCTTACATGGAAGATATTAATAGTATTGAGGACTTGAATGCCAATAAAGAGAAGTTTGAATCTCAAATTTATGGAATCGATCCGGGATCAAGCCTTATGGGACTAACGGAAGAGGTAGTTGCTGAATATAATCTTGACTACGAATTAGTTCCTTCGTCTGAGCCAAGTATGATGGCTGAATTAGATAACCGTATGTCAAGTGAAGAACCAGTAGTTGTTACATTATGGAAACCACACTGGGCCTTCGCAGAAATGGATCTTAAAATCCTCGAGGATCCGAAGAATATTTATGGGGACTCTGAGAACATTCTATATGCCGCTCGATTAGGCTTAGAAGATGAACATCCAGAAATTGTTGAGTGGTTTGATAACTTCATGCTTAATGATGATCAGTTAGGAAGCTTAATGGCAGAATTAAATGAAGCTGAATCAGAAGAAGAAGGTGCGCAGAATTGGATCGATGATAACAGGGATCTAATTGAAGAGTGGACTGGTGGATCAGAATAATCAATTTAAGATATTTAGTTTAAAGGAGTAAGTGATATAAGTCACTTACTCTTTTTTTTATACGATGAAATATCAAGAATCAAGCACTGATCCCTCTAAACAAAGCAGCCCTGCAAAAATTCTACCTTAACAGGATTTCTTCATGTTTAAGTATGCAGTAGGTTTTTTAATTAAATATTTTACGCATATTACTTTGACAGACAAAGTAATATTGTATATGATGTATTTGAGGAGGCGAAATACATGTCATCGAGTATATCTACAGATCTGATCCGAGGGAACACGACAACAATTATTTTGAATGTGTTAAGACAAGGCGATAGCTATGGATATGAAATATATAAAAAGATTATTTCACTTAGCGATAATCAGTATGAATTAAAAGAGGCGACACTTTACACAGCGTTCCGTCGTTTGGAAAAAGACGGTTTCATAGAATCTTACTGGGGAGATGAAACCCAAGGTGGGAGAAGGAAATATTACCGGCTCACTGAAGAAGGCAAGAACAAATATGAAGCGAGCAAAGATGAGTGGTTGTTCGCTAAAGAGATATTAGATCAATTGATTACGGGAGGTTCGGAAGATGGATCTGAATAAAAAAGTGAAAGAATACGTGGACAGTTTATTCAAAGATGTTGGAGAAAGTCAGCAATTATTTGATTTAAAGCAAGAACTAATCACGAACATGCACGAAAGAATCAAGGATTACCGCACAAAAGGAATGAGCGAAGAAGAAGCTTTCAAGGAGGCGAAAGTATCGATGGGTGATTTAAGTGGCTTAGTGGATGATATGAGAACTCACGGCCAAAACGAGGCTAAACAGCAGGTTTATTCATCTATGACGAACCGGATTTCTATAGGTGGAATTGTGATCGGATCCATATTGATATTGTTCGGATTACTGATGTCATTAAGTATGTTTTTTATGGATATTGAACGGGCTGCTGTACCAGCGACGGGGATATTCGCTGTTGCTGGTGGAACAATTTTGACATACAGCATCCTGACCAGAGAATCTTCCTCTGTGTTCGGGATGAATAAGATTCGTGCTGGTCTCTATGCAATTGCTGTAGGCGTCATGTTATTTTCTATCTTTGTCGCACTTACCTCTGGGCTCGCAACTGGTGAGATGTTCATCGCAATCTCCACATTCACTGTATTCTTCATAGGTGGGTTCGGATTGTGGTTAGGTCTTCTATTGACGACTAAATCAACGAGGAAAAAAAGTAACGTATAAAGGTTTTTAAAGAGTTCATGAACAGAATCAATCATGAACTCTTTTTTTTATGACCACCAGATATGAAGCGATTGTTAGCATGAACAAGAAAATGATTAAAGTTATAATTTGCTCATGAATGGAAAGCATGGCTCCCATCATGGTGGCCATCATTGCTGCCATTACTCCTGAAATCATTCCTTCTACTTGTCCGATCGAAGAGAACTTTTTTCCGTAAATGAATCCGATTGCTATTGAAAGAACCATTGCGAATAAGAACGCTGAAAACAGATCTTTGATAATTATTATCGTGGTAAAGCCTATGGTTAGTCCAAAAAATGTGCTAAAAGCCATAGTCAGAACCATTCCTTCCATACCACTGTATGAACGGAAATTCAGATTCCTCATCAAGTTCATAAAAGTAATGAATATAACCAAGATAGACACACTTATTAGTAGCATCTCTATCCCTCCTTTTTAAAGTATTTTGTAAATCATATGCAGAAGCATTTACAAATATACTATAGGGGGGTATAGTAATAATTAGAGGTGAAGAAAAAATGACCAATAAAATAAATGAAGAAGAATTGAATACAAAGCTAGTCACTGATGAAGAGCCCGTTGTGCCACGCAGTCATTCTGAGAAAGAACAAATGCTCAACCGTTTGAAAAGAATTGAAGGGCAAGTACGTGGCCTTCAGAAAATGATTGAGGATGATCGCTATTGTGTAGATGTTCTTGTGCAGATTTCTGCAGTTAACGCGGCATTAGACAAAGTGGGCTATTCCATGATGGAACGACATGCAAAAATGTGTGTCACTGAATCAGTTAAACAAGGAAATGGTGAAGAATATATGGATGAACTGATGAAAGTGATTCGTCAGTTTACGAAATAATAGCTAGGAAGAAGGAGTCTGATTATGAAACAAACACAACTGAATGTTACAGGGATGACATGTGCCGCATGCTCATCACGAATAGAAAAGGTTCTGAACAAAATGGACGGGGTGGAAGCGAATGTCAATTTATCTATGGAACGTGCTACCGTCTCTTATGATGAGGACCAACATAGTGTAAATGATCTGATAGAAAAAATAGATAAGCTTGGATATGGTGTCCAAGAAGAAAAAGTTGATTTGGATATTTCCGGCATGACCTGTGCAGCTTGTTCTACTCGAATAGAAAAAGGCCTTTCACGTATGCAGGGGGTTTCAGATGCTAATATCAACCTTTCAACTGAGACAGGGACGATTTCTTATACCCCTGGGGTGGTATCGGTTGATGAAGTGATCGAAAAGGTGAAGAAGCTTGGATACGATGCGGTAGTCAAACAGGAAAATCAAGATACCGCTTCTAAAAAAGAAAAAGAAATTAGAGATAAACGTAATAAATTCATCTTCTCAGCTATTTTATCTTTTCCATTATTGCTGACGATGATTGGCCATATGCCATTTGATTTAGGTTTCTCAGCACCTGCCTTCATTGAATATCCATGGACTCAATTTGTATTAGCGGGGATAGTGCAGTTCTATGTTGGTCTGCCTTTCTATACAGGGGCTTACAGAGCATTATCCAATAAAAGCGCCAATATGGATGTTTTAGTTGCATTAGGAACTTCTGCAGCATATTTTTACAGTGTCGTACAAACAATTTTATGGCAGACAGGTGCGACTATGCATCCAGAGTTATATTTTGAAACTAGTGCCGTATTAATTACGCTCATTATTTTAGGAAAATATTTCGAAGCGATGGCGAAAGGGAGAACGACTGCAGCGATTTCTAAATTAGTCAGTCTCCAAGCAAAAGAAGCAACCGTCATTAGAAACGGTAAGGAAGAACAGATTCCAGTCGACCAAGTACAAGTAGGCGAACAGATCATTGTGAAGCCTGGTGAAAAAATACCGGTGGACGGTAAAGTGATCGAGGGATCGTCCTCTATCGATGAGTCGATGATTACAGGGGAGTCCATTCCAGTTGATAAAAAGATTGAGGATCATGTGATTGGTTCAACGATTAACAAAAACGGTACGATCACTATGGAAGCTCAAAAGGTAGGGAAAGATACAGCTCTTGCTGGAATTATTAAAATTGTCGAGGATGCTCAAGGTTCAAAGGCTCCGATCCAACGAATGGCGGATAAGATATCAGGTATCTTCGTTCCGATTGTTGTTGCTATAGCAGTTGTGACTTTTGCCAGCTGGTTCTTTATAGTAGATCCAGGTGTTTGGGGACCAGCCTTAGAAGCGTCAATTGCAGTACTCGTAATTGCGTGTCCATGTGCTTTAGGGCTTGCGACTCCAACATCCATTATGGTTGGTTCCGGTCGTGGAGCTGAAAGTGGGATTCTTTTTAAAGGTGGAGAATATTTAGAAGGAACCCAAGCAATTCAAGCTGTTCTATTAGACAAAACTGGAACGATTACAGAAGGTAAGCCACGAGTGACGGATGTTGTGACGCTTTCTGGATCTGAAGAAGACTTCTCGTTAGTCGCTTCAGCTGAAAAACGTTCAGAGCACCCATTAGCCGAATCTGTCGTGGCATATGCTACAGAAAAAGGAATTGAAGTACAGAACCCTACCTCATTCGAAGCAGTATCTGGTCACGGGGTAACTTCTGGTATTGACGGAAAAGAAGTTCTTGTAGGAACTCGTAAATTGATGAAGGAAAGAAATATTGATAGCTCTGCTTCAGAAGAACAGTTAGCTGCTTTTGAAAAAGAAGGTAAAACGGCTGTGTTAGCAGCGATTGACGGCGAATTACGTTTCATCATCGCTATTGCTGATACAGTGAAACCTACTTCAACACAAGCAATCAAAGAACTTCAAGATGAAGGCATCGAAGTATATATGATGACAGGGGATAACCAACTTACAGCTAAAGCTGTTGCTAAAGAAGTAGGCATCCCAGAAGAGAATGTTTTCGCAGAAGTTCTACCTGAAAACAAAGCAGATCAAGTCAAAAAACTACAGAATGAAGGTAAAAAAGTAGCAATGGTTGGTGATGGTATCAACGACGCACCAGCACTCGCTACAGCTGACATTGGTATGGCAATCGGAACCGGTACGGATGTAGCAATTGAAGCCGCTGACGTGACGTTGGTCGGTGGTGATCTGACTAACATCTCTAAAGCGATCAAATTAAGTAAGAAAACAATGCGCAACATCAAACAGAACTTGTTCTGGGCATTATTCTATAACAGTGGAGGAATACCAATTGCAGCTGTCGGTTTCCTAGCTCCATGGGTTGCAGGCGCAGCAATGGCGTTCAGTTCAGTTTCAGTCGTGTCCAATTCATTAAGGTTAAAAAAGCAGAAGTTTTAATAAGTGACTTTATACAGGGGCTCCTTAAAGGGGGTCCTGTTTTTTTGGATTTTGTTTATGCTAAAATGATTTGAATTTGCGTTATTCTCAATAGAATTAAACGGGTTTTGCACTCTGTGATTTAAGGTATGATAGTACATATATTTATTATTAGATTAATAGAATAAGATTATCTATTATGCTAAAATGGTTTTAATTTACAAAAAGGATGATTCACTATCGATTATATGGTAGACAATTATAAATTGGCTGGTTTTTGGAGAAGGCTGGAAGCAATTGTGCTAGATGTATTATGCTTTTATTTGCCTTTGTTTGTTTTGTTTGGGCTGATTTTTGGTTTTAATGACGTTACTGAAGCCGGGGTTGACTTGATATCATTTCTTTACGGCTTGCTATTGCCTGTTTTTTGGAGAGGTTATGTGATTGGAAAAAGATTGAGGAATATACGAATCGTGCAGTCGGACGGTGTGGATGTGACTTTGTGGACGATGGTTAAGCGTGTAATTATCGCGGGAATTGTTTATGGAATCACTCTGGGTATCGCAGCTATTGTTAGCGCATTTATGGTGGGGATTCGTGAAGATAAACGTGCGATTCACGACTTTATTGCAGATACTTATGTGATAGATGAATCTTGATCCGCTTCTCGAAAGAAGCGGATTCTTTACTTCCCGAAACCTTCGGGCATGACAGCAGCGATTACTTCTCCGCTTGCACATTGAACATCGTCTGCAAATACTTCGATGATGACTTTGAATTTCTTTGGGTGGATTTCTTCGATGGTGCCAACAGCCTTTAAAGTTGCCTCAATTGGTGTCGGTTTCAAGTATTTCACTTCTAAAGATGCGGTTACAAATCTAGGAGGAGTGACATCATCTAATGGCTCGTGACCATTTTTTCGATGTAGTGCTAGCGATGCTGAACCAGTCCCGTGACAATCAATTAAAGAAGCGATCAATCCCCCGTAAACAAAGCCTGGAATTGCAGTATGTTCAGCTTCAGGCTTGAAGTAAGTAACCGTTTGATCACCCTCCCAACCTGTTCGGAAATGATGTCCATCGTCATTCAACCTACCACAGCCATAGCAATAGGCTACGTCATTTGGGTATTGATCCTGTATGGCGTGTTTAATTTGTTTTTCCATTTTTCATCTCCTCCTAAAATTATTGATGAGCTTTTATGATATTTATGATTTCCTCGAAAGTTACTTTATGTGTAACTACGTCTACTACAAAATCTTCAGCCTTCTTTTGTTCCATATTGAAGTCTCTGTTGTTGTAACTTAAAAATTGAAGCATTGCCATAAAGGCTGTACGTTTATTTGCGTTATGAAAAGGATGATTTTTAGCTAGTGACTCAAACAAAGCAGCTGCTTTTTCTTCTATTGTTGGATATGCGTCTTCTCCAAAAGCTGATTGTAATGGCCTATTCACAGCAGATTGTAATAACGAAGCGTCTTTTACCCCAGAAATCTCTTCTGAGCTATATATTTCAATTAAATAGACGTTTAGGGTTATAACTTCTTCTTCTGTTAGATATCGAATATTTTTCATTACCTATCGATCAATCCTTTGATTGTTTTGTCATAATCATTTAAATTTCTTTCTAAAACTTTAAAGAAATCATTACTGACGTTTTTGGGTAATTCATATTCTGCTTGCTTTTTAATAACTATTTCATTATTTTCATTTACTTCAATCACCATGGTATCTCCTTTCTTAGCATCTATTTTCTTGAGGACTTCAGTCATGTTCAAGCTTAAACTATTGCCTGATTGGATCACCTTTCGCCTAATCATGTCATCCCCTCCTTTTTTTATAAATACGTGTATACAGTGCATACTTAATATACAGTATGACATTTAATTAGTAAAGGAATATTCCTCATATATGGTAAAATCGGGATAAATGTAAGTTGTAGAGAAAAAACGTTATTTCCCGGGAAATGTCGAATTATAGGAGCTGATTAAAATGAAAACGATTGGAATTATTGGCGGAATGAGTTGGGAATCCACATCTGAATACTATCGGTTGTTGAATGAAGGGGTGAAAGAGCGACTCGGTGGTCTGCATTCAACGAAATGTATTGTTTATAGTGTTGATTTTGAAGAGATTGAAAAATATCAATCATCGGGGAACTGGGAGCAAGCAGGGAAGGTGTTGGCGGATGCTGCTAAATCATTAGAGGAAGCGGGAGCTGATTTGATCATTCTTGCAACGAATACGATGCACAAAGTGATGCATCAAATTGAACAAGCAGTTGCTATTCCGACTCTTCACATAGCTGATGCTACGGCTGAAGTAATCAAGTCTAGGAACTTAAAGAAAATAGGTTTATTAGGCACGAAGTACACGATGGAGCAGGATTTTTATAAAGAACGTGTCGCTTCACATGGTATTGAAATCGTCGTTCCTGAAGAAAGAGATCGAAATGTAGTAAACGATATTATTTTCCAAGAACTCGTTATGGGGGAAATTAAGGAAAGTTCTAGAATAGAATATTTAGAAATAGTCAGTCGGTTAGTCGACCAGGGAGTTGAAGGAGTCATTCTAGGGTGTACGGAGATTGGGTTATTGATTAAACAGAAGGATGTTTCTTTACCACTATTTGATACTTCGCATGTGCACGTGGGGAAAGCGCTGGATCAAGCACTGGCTGAAAATTAATATCTCAAATAAAGGTATTCCTATAAATTTGTAGAATCAATATATACGGCAAGTATCATGAAACTTTCAAAGTCGGCATATATTTTATAGTTGAGCGTTCATTCCATATTAGGATAGGGAGTGGAGTTAGTTATGAGAGTATTCATTATTGGTGGTACAAATTTTATGGGACCACATGTTGTAAAGCAACTGATTGATAAAGGGCACGAGGTCATGGTCTATCATCGCGGTAGTAATCCAGCACCTGAAATTGAAGGTGTGAAAGAAGTTTTAGGTGACAGGGAAGACATCGTGAAGCTTAAAGATGAAGCAAAAGATTTTGAACCGGATGTGGTTGTTGATATGGTCTGCATGTTTGAACGAAATGTCGATCAGTTGGAGCAAGCACTTGAAGGCATCGTTGAAAGACTTGTTGTCATAAGCAGTGCCGATGTTTATCGTGCGTTTGAAGTTTTGAATCAGGTAACGGATGACCCTGTGCAGCCATCGCCAATTAGAGAAAATGATGAATTGAGAACACGACTTTATCCTTTCAAAGACAAATTGGATACTGAATTCGCCCGAAAATATGACAAGATCCCAATCGAGCAAAAGATCTTGAACAGTAAAAATTTCAAGGGAACCGTATTAAGGTTGCCGATGGTATACGGAGCCAAAGACCCTAATCGAAGGTTTATGAACTATATTCATAAGATGAACGATGGGCGACCACACCTTGTTATGGATGATCGGATGGCGAATGCTCTTTTTTCAAAAGGTTATTCTGAAAATATTGCTCAAGCTATTGTAGAAGCCATTGAAAACGAAGAAACAATCGGTGAGATATTCAATTTAGGGGAACCAACACCTATTACCGAACTTGAATGGGTAAAACATTTGAAGAAAGTGTTGGATTGGTCTGGAGAAATTATCGTCGCTCCGGCTGGAGAATTAGTTGATGATCTCGGTATTAACACGGACCAGGAATTACACTTAGATACATCAAAGTTCCGTGATATTACAGGTTTCACTGAGGAAGTCTCATTGGAAGAAGGATTGAACCGAACAGTCAAGTGGGAACTTGAAAATCCTCCTGAAGGAGATTTCTCGGAAGTCTTTGGCTACGAAATAGAAGATAAAGTTGCTGAGAAAATTCACCAGTAATAGTTGATTTATGTTAAAATTCCTTGTAAAGATACAAGGAATTTTTTTATGTTATACCAATAAAACGGTGGTGAAAAAATGTGGGCGGAAAAGGCTGGAAACACGAACGGTTAACAAATTTATTAGAAAATAAGGGAGAAGAGTTAAAACGGTTCATTTTTACATACGTGAAAAACTATAAAACAACTGACGAGATTTTTAAATCTGTCATTCATTCATCGAAGAGAAAGATTAAGTCTTCTGATCAAGATTCAGAGATAGAAATAATGTTATTTGAAGCGGCCGCTAAAAAAAGCAAGAGGTATTTGCGATTACCTTTTACTAGAGGGTTATGGGCAGTGGATCACTGGGTTCATCTTAATAAGGGTTTCATTCCTGAAACTCAACAGAGTTTGTCTAGTGAAAAGTCGACTTTAATTGATTTAATCATGGAGTTACCCGTGAAGTTACGGGAAGTCGTCATCCTGCATATCTATTGCGGTTTTCACCCTGACGATATCTATCAAATACTAAATATTTCTGCGTCTGAATTAAACTCGAGGTGGGTAAAAGTTGAGGATAAATTAAATGCTCGAGTTGATGAGAGTGGTATTTCTTCAAAGGATATCGATTTCTATATCGGATCAAAGAGATTACATAAAATTACCGCAGAATCAAATGGAAGTGCTAACAAAAACAAGTTTCACGTTCCGAGGAATATCAAAGTGCAGTTTGTTATGTTCTTGAGCATTGCTTGTATCATTCTTTTCGTTCAATATCAGGAAGCGAACAAGGCTATTAGTGCTGATCTGGACATTAACGAGCAGCTAGAGAGAACATTGCAATTTCCTGAAAACGAAGAAGAATTAATGCGTATGGTCACGAGGAATGTTCCTGGTTGGGAACGAGCTAAGAGTGATGGACTTGTAAAGGATATGGAAACATCTGTGAAATTGCCTGAGAGAGATGGAGAACTGAAGTTTGAAAAAATGTACAATTCAGGGGAAGGAATGCATCTAATATATAGTTTACCCGTCAGTGAAGCTGATTTACAAAAACCAACTTATAATTTGGTGCTAGATGAGTTGTATATTTATAAAAATGAAAATGTTGGAAACGAAAGTATGAAATATATGGGAATGTACCATAGAAATGAACCTGGATTGATCACCAAGGGAACAATGACAATGAAATGAGAGTGGGTTTTGGAAGTCTCCCTGAGGTTCCAGAAGACTTGACGATTCATTTTACTGAAGTGGATTTTATTTCTGACAAAGAATTAACCTTCGATTTTGAACCAGTTGACGTTGACTTCAATGATACTGAAGAAAAGTCCTTTCAGTATGATCAAAAGGTTAAAGAATTTAAAGGGTCAGAAATCTACTTTAAAGGATTAAAACAACGTAGGGATGATTGGTTTATTGTCCTCAACCAATTGAATGAGGAAAATTCAGATGAATACTTTATAGGTAGGCGCGACCATTCGGGAATCCAGGGTCAACAAGGTAATAAGGTGTCTATAGCTAATGATGAAAATAGCTTCAGTTCTGTTGATCATGGCATGTATATAGAAGAAAACGGTGAGTCTGGATATTTGGTTGAAAGCTATTTCCTGAACAATTCAGAGACGGTTTATTTTAAGTTAGAGAGGTTGATCTATGGAGTTGAAATCGAGGAGTCGGTTGATATAGATCTTTCAGGAAAGTAGTAAGCTGAAATTAAATGATTTTAAACGATAAAAATCGGGTGATTGTTGCCCGATTTTATTTTTTTGAGACATTTTGAACGGATGTGCGTCTAATAGGTAGAAGTGAAAGATGAGGTGAAGAGTTTGGAGCAAAACGAAGAGTCTTCTACTTTCATTCATGAGATGAACAGAGACGAAGCGATCAGCTGGTTAATGGATGAATATGGAGAAGAATTGAAGCGGTTAATATTTACTTATGTAAAAAATCGGGCAACAACAGATGACGTTTTTCAGGAAATTATGATCATCGTATATAAAAAACTAGATAGCTTCAGAGGCGATTCTGCTTTTAAGACATGGCTATTCAGAATTACGGTTAACAAATGCAAAGACTATTTAAAATCACCTGCTAATCGGCTAATTCTTTGGAAAAATAACTGGTTTGATTCAAAAGATGAGGAAACACCTGAATCCAGACTTCTATTAGAGGAAAAAAAAGAGGAGTTAATCGAATCTATTTTGAGTTTGCCGTTAAAGGATCGGGAAGTATTGGTTTTGCAGTATTACAAAGAAATGAAAATCGAAGAGATCAGCGATTTGTTAGAAATGAATGCTTCGACAGTAAGAACGAGGATTTCAAGGGCTAAAGCAAAACTGAAAAATGAATTGAAGGAGGGTTATTTAGATGGATAAACTCTCGAAGAAAGACTTTGACCACTTTTTAGGTGAAAAACAGTATTATGACTCCTCATCCGATAAAAACCGGTTTTTCAAGAAGAAAAAAGGTATGAGATTCATGCGTAGGCTAGTTCCGCAATTTGTTACTGCCGTTTTGGTATTCAGTGTATTTATCCTTATCATAAATGTGGGAATACCACCATTATCTGAACAAGGGCAAACTGATTTAGAGATTGACCCGCATTTAAAAAATCAGATCGAAATAGCTGAAAGTGAAGAAGAAATGGATCGAATTCTTGAAGAGCACCTTCACGGTCTTTCAGAAGCTAGGGAGAAAGGTCTAGTAAAGGAAGTAAACCAACAGTATAATGTTCCTGATTCCGAGATCAATCTCAGAGTAGAAGAAGTCTGGGTCACAGATGAACATATGCACCTTATGTATAGTTTGCCTGTTTCTGAAGAGGAATTAAAAACATCTGACTACCGATTCCATTTATCTGAATTGTATATTTATAAAAATGAAGAAGTAGGGAATATCAACTTTCCTCATCACAGAATGAATGAGGTCCACCTGGCTGGGATTTTGTTTGAGGATCGGATGTACGGTGTATATAGCACGCAACCTTTAAAAACTGAAGGTAGTGATTCTCTCAAGCAATACGATAATGAATTTAACGTTAATTTTTATCTTAACTATTTCGGAGAAAGACTTTTGATTGATGATGTTTATTTACCTTTAAAATACGATTCTTCTAATTATGAATACGAGACTATGGATGTAGGGGAAACATTTTCATTCGAAGAAGAGGACTTGGGTGAAATTAAATTAGATGTTGAAAGTATAGAAACAAGATTTGATTCTGAGAAGATCAATCTTTCACTGAGGGGCGAAGAAGGAATAAACGTTAAGAGTGTAAATACAAGGTTCGGAGACCAGACTGGTGAAAACATCTCTCAATTATCCGGGGGTGAGGAATTCACCGTCTCATTAAGAGATGAGATCATGAAGGGTGATCAAATGCCTATTCAGATTACTTCTATCGGAGCTATAACGGATAAGCGATTGGAATTTAATCTACCCATTTCAGAATTAACTGATAGGAACGACGTGAAAACCTCAATTAATGTAGCTCAGTTTAAGGGGAATAACATATACCTTAAAGAAAGTTCTTTCGTGGATGATGAACTTCGATTACTATTCCTATCGGAAAGCGGTGAGAGCGAACCAAATATAAAGTTTCAACTGCAGTCTATTCATCAATTTCCTTTTAACGAAGAAACTGTGACTGGAAATATTCTTCGGATTCAAAACTCGGAAGGTGATAATTTAAGTGAAGATTACTCTATTGACCGGAGAGGAGATGGAGGGTTGGTATTATCTATTCCTACTGAATCTATCGGTGAAGCTGAGCGTTTGTTTTTTACGATTGAAAATTTATCATACGACGTAGAAGTTGATGAAACTTTTGAAATTACCCTTCCAGATAATCAGTAAGCAGTTTACTTTTTAACACCTCTACTTTGGACTAAAATAAAGGTAATTCTTATGAGTGGAGGGGAAAGCAGCTATGAATCCAGGTTTTAATCGGAAAGTGATAAATAATTGGAAAGTAACTTATAACGAAAATGGTTATCCACATGTACAGCAAGCATTTGTTTTACCTCCAGATCAGTTTGAAGCCTTTGATCCTTTTCTTTTGATGGCTGAGGATTGGTTTAAGCGCGGAACTTTCTCAGACCATCCTCATTGCGGTTTTCAGACCGTCACTTATGTGATCGATGGTCGTTTAGAGCATATCGATAATTCGGGTGGACATGAAGTGCTTGAGGCGAATGATATGCAATATATGAATGCTGGCAAGGGTGCGAGACATGCTGAAGAGCCAGTTGAAGATGATATCGTCCATTCACTTCAGTTATGGTTGAACCTACCGAAGGAGCAGAAGAAATCAGATCCTTATTATCAAAATGTGTATGCTGAAGATGCAGAAGTGAAGCGTTTTGATGGAGGAATGATGAGGGTTTATGCTGGTTCCTTTGATGAGAAATCAGGTCCTCTAAATTCGTTAGTTCCGTTCGGTTTAGCAGAAATGGTATTGAAAGAAGGAGTAGACCACACGCTGACGATTCCTGCCAACCACAATGCATTCGTCTATGTGTTACAAGGAGAAATAGAAGTGGGCGAAGAAGGTCAAACATTGAAAAAAAGCTCTGTAGGACTTTTGGATTTTGATGAAGAAGCAAGTGATGAATCCGATAGTCACTTGAAAATTCATGCGAACCACCGCTCTAAATTTTTGGTTTACACTGGAAAGCCTGTTCGTGAAGAGGTGGTAGCTCGTGGACCATTTATCACGAATACGATGGAAGAAATGAAGAAGGCTTATCAAGATTTCCGAGATGGGAAATTTGGAGCTGCGGTGAAGTCATAAATAGAAAAAGGGATGCTCTTGGTAGCATCCCTTTTTGCTTCTATAATACTTGATATGATTTGGCGATCTTTCCCGCAACTTCTGCATTGTGGTAAACAAGTGCCAGGTTTGTTTCTAAGCTTTTGCCTTCAGTCAGCGTTTTGACTTTATCCAAGATGAAAGGAGTCACTTCTTTTCCCCGGATGCCGTTCTCTTTCGCTTCTTTCAATGCTTGCTGGATGACGTTTTCGATTTGATCATAATCAATAGCAGATTCCTTTGGTACTGGATTTGCGACGACAAGTCCTCCATTTAAACCTAAGGCCCATTTTTTATCCATAAGTGAGGCTACGTCTTCAGGTTTGTTCAATCCGAAATCGACGTTGAATTCACTTTCTCTCGAATAAAAAGAAGGGAAAGTTTCCGTTTGATAGCCGACTACTGGTACACCATGGGTTTCTAGGTATTCTAAAGTTCTTCCGATATCTAAGATGGATTTAGCTCCTGCACATACAACAGCAACACTCGTTTGAGCAAGCTCCTGAAGATCAGCAGATACATCCCAAGTCATTTCTCCTTCACGGTGTACTCCACCGATTCCTCCAGTTGCGAATACTTTAATACCTGCAAGCTCTGCAGCGATCATTGTTGCAGCAACAGTGGTGGCGCCGATTTGACCTGTCGAAAGTACATAAGGAAAATCGCGGCGACTGACTTTCTGGACATCGTCACGAGTAGCGAAGATTTCAAGTTCTTCCTCGTTTAATCCTATCTTAATTTTTCCGTCCATAATACCGATCGTTGCAGGCACTGCACCTTGATCGCGTATGATTTGTTCAACTTTTTGAGCCATTTGGATGTTATCCGGATAAGGCATTCCGTGTGAGATGATTGTCGTCTCTAATGCTACGATTGGTAGGTCATTCTCTATTGCGTGTTTCACTTCTTCTGTGAAGGATAGATATTGGTTCATTGAAAAAACTCCTTTGCCATATGGTTGATATTCTCTGCGCTCATTTGAGGAGATACTGAATCATTAGCTTGTAATGTGATCGCTGCTCCTGAAAGCCCTAGACGACAAGCTGATTCTAATGATTCCCCTTTAAGTTGGCCATACATGAGACAGGCTGCAAATGCATCTCCTGCTCCAGTGACGTCCACCACTTCTACTTTAGGGGGAGCAATGTGACCTTGATTTTCTTTTGAAGAAAAATATATGCCTGATGATCCAAGAGTTATGACCACTTGTTTTACCCCGCGGGCGTGAAGAAATTCACAAGCTTTTGAGCAGTCTTCCACTTCTTTGATGGTGACTCCCGATAAAATTTCTGCTTCTTCTTGATTAGGAAGAAGAGTGTGAACTCCTGATAAATCTTCAGGTAACTTTTCTGCTTTGATCGAAGATACGGGGTCTAAGTAAAGCTGGCAGTCGTCCTTTTTACAGTTATTAATCAAATAAATTAAACTTTCTTCTGTAATGTTTGTATCAGCAAAAATCATCTGTGATGATGAAATGTGGTTCCATCGATCCTCAATCATTTTTGATGTGACCTCATCATATATATCCATGTCTGCTAAGGAAACGACTAGTTCTCCAGTCGGTTCGAGCAGTGCTGTGTAAGTCCCTGTGCGATGGTTGGGCAGGACAGCGGTTTGGCTGATATCGATGTTCATTCGTTTAGACTCTTTAAGCAACCATTCACCTTCTTTATCCTGTCCTACAAATGTTATGAGGCTGGTTGTTTGAGAAAGCTTTGCGAAATTTTCTGCGACATTTCGGGCTACTCCCCCTAGAGATTCCTCTGTATTGACTGGATTGGAAGACTGTAAGCGAACGGTCTGTGATGCGATTGCTTTCCTGTCTACGTTTGCTCCACCAATGCATGTAATGGTTTCCTGATCGTTTAAGATATAGGCCCGTCCTTTAATTTGTCCTGACTGCACCAATTTTTTAATATAATTAGCGACGGCTGGACGGGAAATCCCTACCTTTTCAGATAGTTGTTGTTGTGAAATATATGGGTTGATACGTATGTAATTGAGGATTTGTTCTTCTTTATTCAATGATTGACCCCCTCTCTAACAAAAGTTTATTATATAAACAAAAGTTTGTAAAGTTATATGAAGGATTTTTAAAATTAGTTGAAGAAGGCACTTTTATAAGTTAATAAAAGAGAAGTAGGTGAAGTAATGATCAGAAAAGCGGAAAGTAGAGATATTGAATCCTTAGCAATTTTAATGGGGGAGTTAGGTTACCCTACATCTCCTGATGAAATGGAGAAACGTATGGAACGCATAAATAATCAGGGTAATTATTTGACGCTTGTGTGTGAAAAGGATAAAGAAATAATCGGTATGATTGGCATGATGCATTGTTTCCGATATGAAAAGACCGATAGCTATGTTCGAATCGTAGCCTATGTCGTGGATGGACGTTTTAGAGGTAGGGGAATTGGCAAGGAACTACTCAATGAAGCAGAAGAATGGGCGCATCAGAACGATGCAGTCATGGTGACTTTGAATAGTGGGAATCGTTCAGAGCGCGATCTTGCCCATCAATTTTATATAAATCAAGGGTTTGAAGCTAGTGCAACTGGCTTCTATAAGAAGTTAAGCTGATTATTTTTTTCGGTTGATAGCTACAATAATCTGTACGACTAAAGATAAGAGAGCCAGAACGAACGAACCGAACGCAATGACGATGAGTACGTATCCGTATGTTTCCATTTAAATTCCTCCGATAAAATGTTTGTGTAAGTAGTATAAAACAAGAACACATGTTCGTAAAGTGTTCTTGTTTTTTTGCTTCAAAATTACTAATTGTGGTCATAAACCTTAGCGAATTACACATCATAAGTACTAGCTCATCAATCTGCACGTGTTTAAATATGCCAGTTTAAGGGTATTTTTATTACATAGATACTAATGATGAAGAGTACGAAAATAACATTAGAAAGGGGAAACAAAATGAAGTTGAATGTTGCCCAGAAATTGATTAAAGATCATTTAGTTGAAGGTGAAATGGAACCCGGAAAAGAAATCGGTCTGAAAATTGATCAGACGTTGACACAGGATGCTACTGGAACGATGGTTATGTTGGAGTTGGAGGCTATGGGGGTAGATCGTGCTCAAACAGAAGCTTCAGCTCAATATGTCGACCATAACTTGATACAAGATGATTATCGAAATGCGGACGACCACTTATTTTTACGAAGTGCAGCTAATCGGTTCGGACTTTATTTTAGTAGACCTGGTAATGGGGTAAGTCACCCTGTCCATATGCAACGGCTTGCTCGACCTGGAAGAACATTATTAGGCTCAGACAGCCATACTTGTGCAAATGGTTGTATGGGTATGTTAGCTATGGGCGCTGGTGGTATTGATGTTGCAATGGCTATTGCTGGCGAACCATACTACGTAAAGATGCCTCAAGTTTGGGGTGTGAAGCTTACTGGTAAACTTCCTGACTGGGTAAGTGCGAAAGATGTTATTTTAGAAATGTTACGCCGTCATGATGTGAAAGGTGGCGTAGGAAAGATCATTGAATATTACGGCCCTGGTTTAAAAGATCTATCTGCAATGGACCGCCATGTAATTGCAAATATGGGTGCAGAACTAGGTGCAACAGCGACGGTCTTTCCTTCTGATAAGGAAGTCAAGCGTTATATGAAGTCTCAAGGTCGTGAAGATGAGTGGATGGAATTGAAGGCTGATCGAGGGGCTAAATATGATATCGATGAAGAAATCGATTTATCTTCACTTGAGCCGTTGATTGCTAAACCGTCAAGTCCTGGTAATGTGGTACCTATCAGCGAGGTAGCTGGGGAACCAATTTATCAATCATATATCGGTTCTTCAGCCAACCCTGGTTATCGTGATTTCGCGATTGCAGCTGAAATAGTAAAAGGTAAATCGATTGCTGAGGGGCTATCGTTTGATATTAACCCGACATCTCGTCAATTGTTAACGAAAATGGTTGAGGAAGGGCACATCGCAAGCCTGTTAGGTTCTGGGGCACGTCTTCACCAGGCAGGTTGTAATGGTTGTATCGGTATGGGACAAGCGCCTGCATCAGGACGAAACAGCTTACGAACAACCCCTCGTAACTTCCCTGGTCGTTCTGGTACTAAAGAGGATAGTGTATTCTTATGTAGTCCTGAAGTGGCTGCAGCTTCCGCGCTGACTGGTGTGATCACGGACCCTCGAACACTTGATATGAAGTGCCCGAAAATCAAAGAACCTGAAAATAGAAATTTAGAAGCTGAGCAGGCCATGTTAGAAGCACCTTCTTCTGAAACGGACGGAGTGAAAGTAGAGCTTGAAAAAGGACCGAACATCAACTCAATACCACAAATGGATCCATTAGAAGATAAGTTTGAGGTTCCTGTTCTACTGAAGATGGGCGACAACGTTTCTACTGATGAAATATTAGCTGGTGGCTCTCGTGTGCTACCATTCCGAAGTAATTTACAAAAAATCAGTACGTTTACGTTTGAAATAATCGACGATCAATATTATGAGAAGTCGATGAATATGAAAGATGAATCCGGTCACGTCGTAGTAGCAGGAAATAACTACGGTCAAGGATCGAGCCGTGAACACGCTGCACTTGCTCCTCGTTATCTGGGCTTAAAAGCAGTGTTGGTAAAAGACTTTGCTCGAATTCATTTACAGAACTTGATCAATTTCGGTATCTTGCCGATCCAGTTCGCAAATGAGGAAGATTACGAAAAAATCGAGCAGGGCGATGTACTGGTATTCGATGATATACGTGAGAAAGTACAGAACAGTAAAGAATTCGATATAACTGTAAAAGATAAAAATGAAACGATTCGAGTATTCCATGAGTTAACAGACCGTCATCTGGACATACTATTAGCAGGTGGAGTGATCAATTGGATTAAGGATAAACAAGAAAGCGAGGTTTAATTCAATGGGCTCACAGCAGTTCAGATGTAAAGCATGTGATGGCGACGGCCTCTTAATGGATGATGAGGAATGGCGCTATACATGTACGGTATGTAGTGGAGATGGCTACGTCTCAGAGTTTGAAAATACTGAAGAAACTAAAGTAGCGAATGTCGATGAAAACAAACGTTATATGGATTAAATTAGGAAGAACAGGCGAATCGCCTGTTCTTTTTTGTTTTGTTTCTACCCTCCCACCGAATTCATATAAAAAATGGGGATTATAAAGGAGTTTTACGATTTTTGGTAGAAATACACTGTGAAGATTCTTTTGGAAGTTATTAATTGAATTTAATAGAAGTATAGAGAATGTGCTTAATTTTTTAGGGGGACAAGTGATATGAACGAGAAAGCTGTAACAAATCAATGGAACATTTGGAGAGAATATGTCATTGAATTAGTAGAAGAAGTACCTGAGCACAAAATTGACGTCATCCCTGAAGGTTTCAACAATAATATCCGTTGGAACATGGGGCATCTTTTGGTGGGATGGGACGATGTTGTAACCAAGACATTGGAACAACAGCGTAGGCTCCCGGAAGAATATCATCTTATGTTCGGTGATGGATCGAGTCCGTCTGATTGGAAGGAAACTCCTCCTTCATATAAAGAACTAGTTAGCCATTTAAAAGATCAGCCAAAAGAGTTCTCCCTATTGATCGAGGGAAATTTAAATGCTCCTTTAAAACATTCGTTTTTTCAAATGAATTCTCTTGGTGAGATGTGTCAGTTTTTAACTGCGCATGAATCGCTTCACTTAGGAACGATGAACTCAATCCGTAAAATAATCTAAACTTAAAACCGTAAATTATTGACAAATACCTTCGATCGACTGTACATTGTATTATTGGTGTGCAAGAAGAAACGGGGTGTCGATATGACTTGGGAGATTTTAAATATAATCGGTACGATGGCTTTTGCGATAAGTGGAGTGATCGTAGCGTTAGAAGAAAAATATGATTTGTTCGGGGTTTATTTATTAGGTTTTACTACCGCTTTTGGTGGGGGAATCATACGGAACGTATTACTTGGTTTACCTGTCTCAGACGTATGGAATCAAAATATGCTATTTACAGTAGCTTTCTTGACGATGACATTAATGTTCTTCATTCCATTCCATTGGGTATTAAGCTGGAAAAGATGGGGAGTCTTTTTTGATGCAATAGGTTTGGCTTCTTTCGCTATTCAAGGGGCGCTTTTTGCGGCTGCTGCTGGCTATCCGTTAAGTGCAATCATTATAGCGGGTGTGTTGACAGGAACAGGTGGCGGGATTATCCGAGATATTTTAGCTGGACGCAAACCACTTGTCCTACACCAAGAGATTTATGCAGTGTGGGCTGTGTTAGGTGCCCTTACAATAGGGATTGGTATTGCGGGAGAAACGTGGCAACACTTACTTCTAGTTGTGGTCATTGTATTGTTGAGAATGCTTTCAGTTACGAGGCATTGGAAACTGCCAGGAAGAGTCGATTGGTTCATACTGCTAAGGAAAGTTAAGAATTAAAAAGAATGCCTGACCTCTTGTATGGAGAGGCCAGGCGTTTTTTTAGTTAAAAAGGATAAAAGTTTGGCGCTTAATTGTCTAGCCCAAGTTCCCATCAACTAGTAAATTTCGAGAAGAAGCTATCGATAAGTCAACCTCGGATAGTAAACTCACCGTGTTTTTTATATCTAGTTTCTCCTCTCCAATTTATACGTTAATAAGAGGACGCTTGCGCTTTTCTTATACATACAAATCAAACATACTTACTTCATAATCCAATTGCTTCAAATAGTTGAATAATTGACCACGGTGGTGGAAGATGTGCGTCAAGATCTCAGTCAGCCATGTTGCTTGAGTTTGACCATTTTCCATATAGAAGGCTTTAGTTTTTTTATTCAAAAATTCTTCATTCGACAGCGAGGTCATATAATTATTCAGCTTGTTATAGCCGTCTTCAAATACAACATTCATGTCATCCACAGAATTTAACTTTGAATATTTGTCTTCAAGAGCTTTGATGGACTCATGTGGTTCTTCCTGTAAAATATATAGATCAACCGCTGGGATGGATATCAAATGTTCAACGAGTTCTCTGATTGAACGCATATTCTCATGAGGACGATAATCCCAATCTTGGTCTCTGATTTTCAATAGAAGGTTCTGAGTGGAACGAACGCCGACTTCAATCTCGTGGAATAGCACTTGCTGCATGGTTTGTACTTCTGTCATTAAGAACATCCTCTCTTTATTTCTCAAAAAAATTATACCATAATTTTGCTTGAAAATTTTGATAAATCAGAGGAATGTTATGGAATATGATAATCGAGCCATGATAAAGGGTATGCTATTTAAATAGAATATAGTGTTTTTGGGTATTTACTTATATTTTTGGAGGAATAATATGGAATTTACAACTGTATTATATTTGATATTAATTGTCATTCTAATCGCACTGACTGCTTTCTTCGTCGCTTCAGAGTTTGCGATCGTTAAAATTAGAGGTAGTAAGATTGACCACCTTATTGAAAGTGGGGACAAACGGGCTTTGGCTGCTCAAAAAGTAGTCAATCAATTAGACGAGTATTTATCAGCTTGTCAATTAGGAATAACAATTACTGCATTAGGGTTAGGGTGGATCGGTGAACCTACAGTCGAACGGATCCTCCATCCTGTTTTCGGTTACTTTTCTTTGCCTTCATCAGTAACATCAGTTTTATCTTTCGGAATTGCTTTCTTCATCATTACATTTTTGCATGTAGTGGTGGGGGAGCTTGCTCCTAAAACATTAGCGATCCAAAAAGCTGAGAAGATAACGATGCTAGTTGCCAAGCCTTTGATATGGTTCTATCGCATTATGTTTCCGTTAATTTGGTTGTTAAACGGTTCTGCCCGTCAGCTGACAAAATTATTTGGATTGCATGCAGCTTCTGAACATGAAGTAGCTCACTCAGAAGAAGAGCTACGAATCATTCTATCTGAAAGTTATCAGAAGGGAGAAATCAATCAGTCTGAATATCGCTACGTCAACCGGATATTCGAATTTGACAATAGGGTTGCTAAAGAAATCATGGTACCTCGGACTGAAATGGAAACGTTTGAGCAACATGAAACAGTGAAACAATTTTTGGGGAAAATTAGTGAGTCGAAGTTCACTCGTTACCCTGTAGTTGACGGAGATAATGATCACGTGATCGGTCTGATCAATGTCAAACAAGTGGCTAATTCTTTACTATCAATCGATGACTATGAGAAGGAATTCATCCAAAGTTATGTGCGTCCAATTATTCGGGTGATCGAAACGATGCCTATTAAAAGTTTATTGAAAAAGATGCAAAAAGACCAAATCCATATGGCCGTGTTAGTAGATGAATATGGAGGTACTTCTGGGATAGTAACTGTAGAGGATATACTCGAAGAAATCGTTGGGGAAATCCAAGATGAGTTCGATGAAGAAGAGGAACAAATGATTGAGAAATTGAATGAGAGCTCGTACCGGATGGACGGGCGAGTTTTAATCCATGATGTAAATGAAATAATGGATCTTGATATCAACATGGATGGTGTTGATACACTTGGTGGATGGCTTATGACCTTGAACCCAGAGCTGGATGTTGGAGATCAAAAAGAATATAATGGAGTCTATTTTAAAGTGCTGGAAGTAGGAGACTATACCGTACGGAGAGTAGAAGTTGAAAAACAATCATCTTAGGATGGTTGTTTTTTATTTTCTCTGAGAAAAAATAGCTTGTGATTCTCACGTGGATGGCATGAAATTTTTAGGTTGCTCTGATATTTAGTATTTTAATTTGGGGTGAGAGCTATATAATAAAAGTAAGAAATATATTATTGAAGGGGAATGTTTTATGAGTTGCCCAATTGAATTTTTTAGGCAATTTACTATTTTTCGCGACTTGACTGATGAAGAATTGGTCGAGATCTCTGATATCTCACATCAGAAATCCATTAAAAAACATGAAAATATTTTTTTAGAGGGGGACAGAAGAGAAGAAGTATTTTTCATTCAAAGTGGGTTGGTTAAAATCTATAAATTGAGTGAGGAAGGTGAGGAGCAGATTATCTCTATATTGCATTCCAATGAAATGTTCCCCCATGTCGGATTCTTTGACGATAGTCCATATCCAGCAACAGCTTTCACATTGACAGATACTGAGTTGTTGTCTATTCCGATTGAAGCATTTGAAGAATGGTTGATCCGAAATCCAAAAGTGACGATAAAAGTCATGAAAGTGATTGGCGAGAAACTTCTTCAATTGCAAGAAAGGGTCCAAACGATGACTACCCCGGATGTCATGAAAAGAGTTGTAGGAACTCTCTGTAGTTTCATCCATGAATTAGGTGAAGAGGATAGATCAGATGGGAGTATTCATGTAAGAGTGCCGATCACCAACTCTGAGTTCGCTAATTTGGTCGGTGTTCGACGTGAAACGGTGAATCGTACTTTCAGTAAGTTGAAAAAGGAAGGAATTCTGTCTTACAACCGACAAGAAATTGTGATACATAACTTTGCAGAATTGAATCGAATATAGATTTTGGTGCGAATCCACTTAGTGACTATACACGGGTGGATTTTTATTTTTATACTATGTGAAATAATTCACAATTCCGTCATGAAATATATGGCATTTTGTGATTTAAATCACAAAGTCTGTTTTGGAATCAAGTTATGCTTAGTTTGAATCAAACATCAAATGGTTGGGAGGGGTTAACATGAGCCTTCAAGTTGAAGAGAAGAAAAAGAACGAACAACCGAGCTTGGTGAATGAATCCAAGCAAGAACAAGAACCGAAGTTATCAGGTGCATTCATATCAGTTTTAATTGTTGGATTATTTATTGTAGGTTCTTGGCTTGCTATTTATTTCTTATTTTTATCACGTTAAGGAGGGTTTCTCATGCACATACACAAATTTGAAAAGATATGGTTGATTTTAGGAACAGTTACATTAGTTGCATTCCTCTCGACAATAGGAATTCAGGCATTTACATCGCCCGATCATGCTCCACCGAGTGACTTGACGACCATCGAACCTGAAGAGGTGGAAACTACAGCACCTTTCGATGAACCAGGATTGAAAAAGGTTGGAGAAAATGAATACGAACTTGTGATGATCTTACAGTCTTTCGGTTTCACTCCGGGTGAGGTGGAAATTCCTCAAGGCGCAAAAGTGAAATTCATTGTTACTTCAATAGATGTCGTTCATGGTTTTGAAGTTGCCGGAACGAACATCAATATGATGGTTACACCAGGACACATCAACTCCATGACTTACACTTTTGATGAAAAAGGCAGTTTCTTGATTTTGTGTAACGAGTATTGCGGCATCGGTCATCATTATATGAGCGCTGAATTGGAGGTGAAGTAAAATGGTACACCAGCTAGATTCAAGATTGAGTATGGCTCACTTTTATGTAGCATTCGCAGCAATTTTTGTAGGTGGTTTATTCGGACTTCTACAAGCGCTTGTTCGCAGTGAAATGATTACTTTACCGCCAAGCATGAACTATTATCAAATTTTAACTGCACACGGGATTTTGATGGCAATTGTCTTTACAACATTTTTCATTTTCGGATTCATGTACGCGAGTGTAGCAAGAACGACTGGGTCGCTTTCTAATATGGCGAGAAAATCAGGTTGGATCGGTTTTATCATAATGACTGTTGGAGTTATCTTGACTGTCGTAATGATTTTAGCGAATGAAGCTACAGTTTTATATACTTTCTATGCTCCTTTGCAAGCGAATCCACTATTTTATATAGCTTTAGCTCTAATTATCATCGGAACTTATTTTGCTTCTTTCGCAATCATCAAACAGTATGCGGATTGGCGTAAAGCCAACCCAGGACAGCGTAGCCCACTCATCGCTTTCATGGCTGTAGCGACACTTGTACTGTGGTTGATCGCAACCATCGGCGTAGTTATCGCAGTAGTCTTCCAGTTCATCCCTTGGTCACTTGGATGGGTTGATGAGATTAATGTGGTTCTGAGTCGAACCCTTTTCTGGTACTTCGGCCATCCACTCGTTTACTTCTGGTTATTGCCAGCGTACATGGCATGGTATGTAATCGTACCGAAAGTAATCAAAGGAAAAATTTTCAGTGATTCACTCGCAAGATTAGCCTTTCTTTTATTCATCTTATTCTCCATTCCAGTCGGTTTCCACCATCAGTTGTTGGAATCAGGAATTAGCCACGGATGGAAGTTCTTACAGGTTGTACTGACTTTCGCAGTAATCGTCCCATCTTTAATGACTGCCTTCGCTTTATTCGCAACATTTGAAATCAGTGGTAGAGCAAGAGGAGGAAGAGGACTTTTTGGATGGTTCAAGAAACTTCCATGGAGAGACGTTAGATTCTTCGCACCATTTGCTGGTATGGTCATCTTCATTCCAGCTGGGGCAGGCGGAATCATCAATGCAAGTAACCAAATGAACCAGGTAATCCATAATACGATCTGGGTGACTGGACACTTTCACCTGACCGTAGGGGCAACGGTTGCAATCACATTTTTCGGAATTAGCTATTGGTTGATTCCTCACTTGAAAGGTCGGGTCATGACTGAGAGAGTCAATGACTTAGGAATCTATCAAACAGTCATCTGGGTCTTTGGTATGTTGATCATGTCTGGCGCTATGCACTTCTCAGGTCTGTTAGGTAACCCAAGGCGTACTCAAGTGACGTCTTACAACGGTCACGAAGTTGCTTCTCAATGGGGGGCTTATGAAGTTGGGATGGCTGTAGGAGGTTCATTCTTATTCATCTCCCTGATTCTATATATCATCTTGATGATCAATCTATCTTTCTTCGCTCCAAAAGGTAACGAAGAATTTCCGATTGCTGAGGCAAGTGAGAACGCACAAGAAACACCAAAAATTTTAGAAAACTGGAAAGTCTGGATTGGAATCGCATTTGCGCTGATCTTATTCGCTTACACCATTCCGATCATGGATATGATTCAACATTCACCACCTGGGTCTAAAGGATTCAAGTTCTGGTAGGTTTTAATAAAAAATTGGAGGGATTTATAATGAAAAAATTAGTATTATTAGCGGTTGTTTTGATGATGGGTTTAGTTTTGGCAGCATGCGGAGGAGACGACGCTTCAAGTAGTGAGGCAGCTGAAGCGGATGAATCGGTAACACTGACAGCTACCAACTTCGACTTCGATCAGGAAGAGTACCACGTAAATGCAGGAAACGTTGAAATCGAATTAGTGAATGAAGAAGGTATGCACGGCATCACAATAGATGGAGTCGATGGTTTTGAAATCGAAAATGAAGGATCTCAAGTAGTTAAATTAACTCCTGGTGAATATACTGTTCGTTGTAGCGTTCCTTGTGGAGCTGGCCACTCAGAAATGGTTGCGACCATTCACGTTGAATAGTATGATGAATGAAAATAAATGATTCTAGGGAGAGGGTTAAATGAAACGGCATGAAGCTTTGAATCCTTTATCTCACCACCATCATCATGCGCTTGTTTTGGCGCTAGACATGAAACGAGTAGGAACGAGTAATGAAAAGAAAACGTATAAACAAGTCTTGCGTGATCTGATTAATTTCTGGGAACAAGATGGAAGAAATCATTTTAAAGACGAGGAAGATATTCTAATACCTCTTTATATGAATTACGCTGAGGAAGTAGAGGAAGAAATGATCAAGAAATTGCTCTATCAACATGCTCAGTTCAGAAGTATATTGATGGAAATTAGAAATGATACTGAAACAAAGGCTGAGTTGATGCAGCGGTTAGGTGAATTGCTGGATGAACATGTTAGACTCGAAGAACGTGAATTTTTTCCGATAGTAGAGAAAACAGTGCCAGAGAATTACCTTTACCAAGCTAATGGCCAATTTCATAGGGATTCTTATAGCGGATATTAGAAAAGCAGGGCGTGGATGCCCTGCTTTTTGCTTGTAGATGAATAATTTAACGTAGATTTAATTAACCTTTTGTCGCAATCGCTTCGATTTCGACTTTGACGTCTTTTGGTAATCTTGATACTTCATAGGCTGCTCTTGCCGGGAATGGTTCTTCTAAATAACTAGCGTAGATTTCATTGACCGTCTGGAAATCATCCATTGAGTTCAATAGAATCGTTGTTTTAACAATGTTTTCGTAATCCAGACCCGCCTCTTTTAGAATGGCGCCTAAATTTTTCATTACTTGATGTGTTTGTTCATTCACGTCTTCACTCACTAAATCCATCGTTTCAGGTACTAGAGGAATCTGACCGGAAATAAATACTTGATCTCCAACCCCTACTGCCTGAGAGTACGGACCAATTGCTGCTGGTGCTTTGTCAGTAGTATATATCTTTTTCATCATCATTCTCCTTTCCTACCTATCATAGCAAAATATGACTATTTATAAAAAGATATAACATTCGTATTCTGAATTTTTGTTATAATTAGAATTGAGATTTTAATCATAAGCATCAAGTCATTGGAGGGAAAGCATTGAAAAGAGAAGAATTAATAGCACCCGAAAACTATAACATTGTCTCAGAATTCGAGAAGTATGCTACTGAAGGTAACCGTCCAGCGATTATTTGGCAAAACGAAAGTGGAGATCAGAAAGAGATAGGATATTATGATTTAATCAAGCGAGCGAATCAGATTGCGAATGCTTTTAAGAGAAACGGTTTAGAACAAGGTGACAAGGTTCTGATTATGATTCCTAGATTAATAGAAGCTTACGAGGTTTATGTCGCAGCTCTTAAAGCAGGGATCGTGGTCATTCCGAGTTCAGAGATGCTTCGCGCAAAAGATATTGAATACCGTATTCACCACGGTGAAGTAAAAGCAATCGTCAGCTATCATCCGTTCACAGATGAATTTGAAAAAGTCGATCGTGTGAAGGACTTAGTAAAGTTTTCAATCGGAGAAAAGACTGATGGCTGGTTGTTCTTAGATGAACTTATGGGGGAGCAACCTGAATCATTTGATATGGCTGAAACCAATCGTGATGACATGGCTTTCTTATCTTATACATCGGGTACAACCGGGAATCCAAAAGGTGTTGTCCACACACATGGTTGGGGTTATGCCCATTTGAAGACAGCTTCTGAAAATTGGCTCGGCATCAATGAAGGTGATCGAGTTTGGGCGACTGCAGGCCCTGGTTGGGCTAAGTGGTTATGGAGCCCATTCCTTTCCGTTCTAGGCTCTGGTGGTACGGGCTTCGTCTACAATGGAAAATTTGACCCGAATAAATATTTGCAGTTACTACAAGAGCAACAGATTAATGTGCTATGTTGTACACCGACTGAATATCGTCTTATGTCAAAAGTAGACGGCTTGGATAAATATTCACTGACTCATTTACACAGCGCAGTTTCTGCGGGTGAACCGTTGAATCGTGAAGTAATTGACACTTTTGAAAAATATTTCGATGTAACTGTAAGAGATGGTTATGGTCAGACTGAGAACACTTTATTAGTTGGTATCACGAAGGACATGGAGGTGCGCCCTGGTTCAATGGGGATGCCGACACCAGGGAACTCCGTTGAAATCATTAATGAAGACGGACATCCGGTCGAAGAAGGAGAGGTCGGTGATATCGCTGTTCATCGAACGACCCCAGCTCTTTTCAAAGAATATTATAAAGATCCAGAGAAAACGAGCGCTTCCTACCGAGGCGACTATTATCTGACTGGAGACCAAGCTTCGAAAGACTCCGCAGGGTACTTTTGGTTCGAAGGGCGTAGTGATGACATTATCATCAGTTCAGGCTATACTATCGGCCCATTCGAAGTAGAGGATGCGCTGGTCAAACACCCAGACGTCCAGGAATGTGCCGTCGTCGCAAGCCCTGATGAAGTCCGAGGAGCAGTGGTCAAAGCGTTTGTTGTGTTAAAAGATGGAGTCGATCCAAATAAAGAAGGATTTGAAAAAGAGTTACAAGATCACGTGAAAAAACTAACTGCACCATATAAATATCCAAGGAAAATCGAGTTCATCGATGAACTACCGAAAACAACTTCAGGAAAAATTCGCAGAATAGAACTGAGGAAAAAAGAACAATCGATGTAAGATGTGTGAGATGAAGGAGAATTCACGGGCAAATGCTGAAAGTTACGGGAACGAAGCTGTATTTCAGGGAATCCATCCTCAATTTCATGGAAACCAGGCTAGAATTCATGGAATAACTCTAAAATTTCATGGATTCAAACCCGAATTTCAGTGAATGCCCTAAAGTTTCAGTGAATGCCCTAAAGTTTCAGTGAATCAGTTAAAATTTCAGTGAATGCATCTGAATATCATTGAAAGGATTCGAATTTCCCCTCCAACGGGACCTATAAATCATGCACAAATAATGCCCAGGCGCATCAAGCGCTTGGGCATTTCATTTAGTGATATGGATTTACGTGTACGTAGACGTCTTGGACTTCTGAATGGTCATTGATCAGCTGTTCTTTTACCCGGGCTGCGATTGCGTGCCCTTCGTCAACTGTAATATATGGTTGAACGCTGATTTTAACATCAATAATGACATATGAACCGTGGGTCCGTGCGTTTAGGGTATCGATTCGTTTCACTCCATCAACTTTCCATGTGGTGTGTTCGAACTTCTTCGTTCTACCTTCATCTAGAACAGTTTCCAAGGAGACGTTGATTGCATCTTTACCGATTTTGACGCCCATCCACATTACTAATAGGGCAATAAGAGCTCCGGCGATTGGATCGAATAAGAATAGATAAGCGATATCTAGGCGGTTTCCTAGTATGGATAAACCAATACCCACTAAGGCTATGACAGACGAGATTGCATCTGATCGGTGATGCCAAGAGTCTGCAATTAACGCAGGGCTATTGATTTTTTTTCCTAATCGATTTTTATATTGAAAAAGAATTTCTTTTAATATGATAGAAAAAATAATTACATAAAGAGCAATGATACTTGTGTTACTGGATTCGCGACTCCAGACGGCGGTAGCAGAGTCCATTAAAATTTCGAATCCGACGACTACTAAAAGAATAGCAACAATCAAGGTTGCTATATTTTCTGCCTTACCGTGACCGTACGGGTGCTCTGAGTCAGGTGGTTTTTGGGCAGCGCGGATACCGACAAGGACTGCTACTGAGCTGACAACATCTGAAGCGGAGTGGAAGGCATCGGCAATTAAAGCTTTACTATTTGCCACGACCCCTGTGACCCCTTTGAGGATTGCTAAGAGTAAGTTTGCTACGATGCCGATTATAGATGCGATCTGCGCTTGTTTGAAACGATTGGACATGTCAAAACCTCTTTTTTTAGGATTCGTTATATCTTATGATACCAATACTTCCTTTAAACAGTCTAATATTGGAGAATTCAATACAAAAGTTGCAATCTTTCAGCCCCTCTCGCATATGATGACCACAGGGTGAACATATGGAGGGGAAAATATGTGTGGACTAACAGGATGGGTCAGTTGGAATGGGGTTCAACCGGACCAATACAGCATGCTTAAACAGATGACAGCTACAATCACACATCGGGGAACAGACGATGAAGGGTATTACATGAACGAACATGTGGCATTCGGCCATAGACGATTAGCTATTATCGATGTTGAAAAAGGTAAGCAGCCGATGAAAAGAATGATCGATCATGATGAATATATGATTATTTATAATGGTGAATTATATAATACTGAAGAACTTAGACGGTCTCTGAAAAGTCAGGGGTATACATTCAATACCACATGTGACACAGAAGTCCTGCTTTGTGCTTATATTCACTGGGGAGAAGATTGTCTCGATCATTTGAACGGGATTTTTGCATTCGTCATTTGGGACTCAAGTAAAGAACAAGTTTTCATCGCTCGAGATCGTTTAGGGGTAAAGCCTCTGTACTACGCTGAAAAAGGTAAGAACCTTATCTTCGGGTCTGAAGTAAAAGCAATTCTTGCTCATTCAGCGGTCGATCCTGTAGTTGATCGTGACGGACTCGCAGAAATATTCGGCCTTGGTCCATCATCGACACCAGGCCATGCGATTTTTAAACAAGTAAAAGAACTCCGCGCTGGTCATGCAATGATTTTTTCGAAAAATGGATTGAAGTCTTGGAGGTATTGGAATGTAGAAAGTCATCCTCACGAAGACTCTTTTGAAGAAACTGTGGAAAAGGTGCGTTTTTTATTAACAGACGCAATTGAACGGCAGCTAGTCTCAGATGTTCCCCTATCCACTTTCTTGTCTGGAGGGTTAGACTCAAGTGCAATCACTGCTATAGCAGCCCGTCGATTTGAAAAAGATCATCGAGGGCAACTCTCGACTTTTTCCATAGATTATGAAGGTAACGAAAAATATTTTAAGAAGAATGAATTTCAACCTTCAAGTGATCGTGAATTCATTCAAAAAATGGTACAGAAATTCGAAACGAAACATCACGATGAACGAATAAGTGAAAATGAGCTTGCAGAATTGTTGAAACGATCAGTTGAGTTGAGAGACTTACCAGGGATGGCGGATATTGACTCTTCTTTACTATGGTTTTGCCAGAGGGTTAAACAACATACTTCAGTCAGTCTATCCGGTGAATGCGCTGATGAAATATTCGGTGGTTACCCTTGGTTTGAAGAACCGACGCTCAGTCAGGCTGACAGTTTTCCGTGGATTCGTTCGTTGGAAGGGCGCGAAAATTTACTGCATGATGAATGGAAAGATCGACTGTCGATAAAAGATTATGTTCATCAAAGGTTTCAAGAAACAATGGATGAATCTCCAAAACTCGAAGGAGAATCAGCGGCTGACGCGAAAAGGCGACAAATGTTTTATTTGAACATGCATTGGTTCATGGCGCAATTACTGGAAAGAAAAGATCGGATGAGTATGGGAGCTACCTTAGAAGTACGGGTACCATTCGCTGATCATCGGTTGATCCAATACGTGTGGAATGTACCTTGGGAGATGAAGCGAGTCGGGGGATATGAAAAAGGATTATTAAGGAAGGCCATGGAGGGAGTACTCCCCGATGAAGTGCTTTACCGGAAAAAGAATCCTTACCCGAAAACATTCCAGCCTGAGTACACAAGATTGGTGAACGAGTGGGCAAAGAAAATATTGTTGCATAAAGATGCAAGGATACATGAATTTTTGAATAAAAAAAGATTAGAAGAACTGATCGACACCGACGGAAAAGCTTTCTCTACACCATGGTATGGCCAACTGATGGCTGGACCTCAGTTGATTGCGCATCTATGCCAAATTGAATACTGGCTTTCAACCTATGGTGTAACGACCGAAGGATAGAATATTTTTATGAAAAAATCATTTAGGATTGATCGATAAGTGGTATACATGTGGTAGGAGGTGTTTGAATGAATTTTCACCAGTTACCGACTAAACACATTGAAAAAATATCACTGAATGTGACCGATCTTGAAAAATCAATTGAGTTTTATAAACATATCTTAGGCTTTGATATTCTTACAAAGCATGAAAACCATGTTGAACTGACTTTAGATGGAGAGAGAGCATTAGTCGAGTTAGTCCAGCCAGCAAATGCTGAACCTTTAGATCCTAATAAGACTGGTCTATTTCATGTAGCATACTTAGTACCTAAAAGAGCTGATTTGGCGAATGCCCTCTATTATTTTTTGAGTGAAGAGTTTCCGATTCAAGGAGCATCGGATCATGGGGTTTCAGAAGCTATTTACTTAGCAGATCCTGATGGCAATGGAATCGAAATCTATGCTGACCGAGACGAAAAGGATTGGAAATGGAGTGCCGGTCAAGTGAAAATGATGACAGAACCAATCCAATCAGAAGAATTGATCGCTAGGAGAACACCTGGGGGATGGAATGGGCTTCCTCAGGAAACGACTATCGGCCATATACACCTTCAAGTTCACAATTTAGCACTGGCCGAACCGTTTTATAGAAAAATAGGTTTTGAGAAAGTAGCTAACTATGGTAGCCAAGCCTTTTTCATAGCTGATCAAAAGTATCATCATCACATTGGATTAAACATATGGCGCAGTGCCAATAGCCAACCTAAAGAATCAACTGAAGCGGGGTTGAATTGGTTTCGAGTGAAGATGACTGAAAGCGAACGGAAGAACACTTTAAGAGGTTTGCTGGAATTGGATTATGATGTGAATCAATCACTAGATTACTATGAAGTGCGAGATCCATCGGGAATCATCGTACATTTCTAGTGTTGTTAGGAAAGTAGTCACTGATAGGTCATAGGACAACCATAGGCAAGAAGCATCAAAACTATTTTTGAAATATGTTCTATCCATGACTTAAGTTCCATTTTTGGAAATATTGTTTAAATATATTTTTATCCGGGTATCTCTCTAATACGCGCAGCGAAAAACATAAAGTTGTGCAAGATAATCACAAAAAAAGGGAGTGCTTTTAAAATGAGAAAAATGCTATTTAGTTTATTCTTAGTTCTTACATTAGGGCTAGCTGCTTGTGGTGGCGGAGATGAAGAGCCAGAAGAAAACACAGAAGACACTGAAGAAATGGAAGACAGTGAAGGCACAGAAGATTCTGAAGGCACAGAGGATTCTGAAGGTACAGAAGGCGATTCTGAAGACACAGAAACAGATTCTGAAGATACAGAAGGCGACACGGAAGACTCTGAAGACGACATGAGCGACTCTGAAGACGACATGAGCGACTCTGAAGACACTGAATAATATTAACTTATAAGCAAAAGCAGGGATTCTGTCCCTGCTTTTTTGTTTGTTTATGAATTGTTTAGAATTCATACATAGGGGTATCTTCTTGGTAAGCAACAGCATTAATAGAATCTATATGAGGAGTGTTCATAAGCATGAGAAATCTTTTATTCAGTCTATTTTTAGTTCTTTCGCTAGGGTTAGTTGCCTGTGGAGATGATGGAGAAATGGAAGAAGAGATGGAGGACACTGGCGAAGAAGTAGAGGATGTAGGAGAAGAAGTTGAAGATGATGTTGATGAAGCATCTGACCAAGCTGAAGAAGAAATGGAAGAGGAAGAATCAGAAGAAGAAGATGACGACTCAGATAGTTAATTGAATAGGAGAATGAAGAGACGGAGCGGTTACGCTTCGTCTTTTTTATGTTTGACGTTGTTAAAGAGTAACTTAGAATTGAAAACCCTTTCAATTATCTGAATAGTTTTATTTTATTTTTATGCAGCAAAAACCCTTTAAGTTTGTATATTTGTGTGATAATATTCATTTAATCGAATAAATATTCATAAATTGGGAAGGGGTTTTATAAATGAAGAAGTGGTTATTATCAATCTTGTTTATTGTAGCTGCGATGCTGGTCATTTCAGCATGCGGAGCAGAAAGTGAAGACGAAGCAGTGGGGGACTTAGAGGAAGAGTCATCTGAAGAGTCATCAGGTGCAGAGGAAGAAAGTGATGAAGAAGTTGAAGGGTCTTCTGAATCTAGCGGAGAAGCGGCTATTGAAGATGGAGTACTTAAAATGGGTACATCAGCAGATTTTCCTCCTTTTGAATCCATAGATGAATCAGGAGAATTTGTAGGTTTCGATATTGATTTAGCACATAAGATTGCTGATGAGTTAGGTTATGAATTAGAAATTTCAGATATGAGCTTTGACGGTTTGATCGGTGCACTACAATCTGAACGTGTGCATATGGTGCTAGCTGGGATGTCAGCAACGGAAGAGCGTAAAGAGAACGTTGATTTCTCACCGGCTTATCACCACTCAGGTGAATATTTTGTCACTCAAGATGGTTCGGACATTACTTCAATCGAGGATATTGAAGGCAAAGTCATAGGTGTTCAACAAGGTACCATCCAAGAAGAAGGAGCAAAAACACTTCAAGAAGACTATGATTTTGAAATCAAAGGAATGACTGAATCTTCTACTTTAATCCAAGAATTGATAACTGGGCGTGTCGATATTGCTTACATGGACACGACTGTTGCAGAGGGACATATCGAAGAGCAAGGATTAGCTGGATTTGAAGATCCAACAACAGCTTCACCAGGAATGGCAGTTGCTTTTCCAAAAGATAGTGAACTTACTGATGAAGTAAGTGAAGTAATTGAAAAGTTCCTAGAAGATGGAACGATCGAAGAGCTTGAAGAAAAGTGGGAGCTTGGGGAAGACGAATAAGACAACTAGACAATTAGCTTAGTAGAAAGAGGTGAATAAGGCATGAATTTGGACTTTAGCCAAATCGTGCCTTATATTCCTTTTATGTTGGAAGGAATATGGGTCACATTACAATTCGTAATTATAGCAATTATTTTTGGTTTTATATTAGGCTCCGTTATTGCCTTGATTAAAATTGGTAAAACAGGCTGGTTACGATGGATGGCAGATTTTTATACATCCATCTTCAGAGGAACACCTCTGATCTTGCAACTTTTACTTATTTATTATGCGATCCCGCAACTGACGGGTTACGACATATCTCCATTCTTATCAGCAATTTTGACGTTTGGACTGAATTCTTCCGCTTACGTATCAGAAATTATCCGTGCAGGTATTCAAGCTGTTGATAAAGGTCAACGTGAAGCTGCAGAAGCCTTAGGTATTCCATACAGACCTATGATGTTGAAAATTATTCTACCTCAGGCGATGAAGAATATTCTTCCTGCCTTAATGAATGAGTTTATTACATTGACCAAAGAATCAGCGATTGTGTCGGTAATCAGCTATTTAGACTTGATGCGTCGTGCACAGGTGGTAAGTTCACAAATCTACCGAAACTTCGAGCCACTATTATTTGTGGGAATCATCTATTATATTATGGTCATGCTTCTGACATTGCTCGGCAAATATGTTGAGAAAAGGATGAGACAAAGTGATTAGAATTGAGAATTTGCATAAAAAGTTTGGAAAAAATGAAGTGCTTACGGATATTAATACGACGATCGACAAAGGGGAAGTTGTAGCCATTATCGGTCCATCTGGATCTGGTAAATCAACTCTATTACGTTGTATCAATCTATTAGAAGAACCGACTTCAGGATCTGTTTATGTACATGGGAAAGATATAACCCAGCCTAAAACAGATATTTTAGAGATTCGCCAAAAGGTCGGCATGGTATTCCAACATTTTCATTTGTTTCCTCATATGAAAGTGATCGATAATTTGACGTACGCGCCGATGAAAGTCAAAGGGATGTCAGAGAAAGAGGCAAAGGAGAAAGCAATGTCCCTCTTGAATCAAGTTGGTTTGAATGAAAAAGCAGATGCATATCCAACCAGCTTGTCAGGAGGGCAAAAGCAACGTGTTGCAATTGCTCGAGCACTCGCTATGGAACCAGAGTTAATGTTATTTGACGAGCCAACTTCTGCTCTTGACCCTGAGATGGTAAAAGAAGTGCTTGATGTTATCAAATCGCTAGCACACTCAGGCATGACTTTGGTAGTAGTAACCCATGAAATGGGATTTGCAAAAGAGGTCGCTGATCGAATCATTTTTATGGATTACGGGAAGATAGTCGAAGAAAATTCTCCGAAAAAATTCTTTGAGGAAGCTCACACGGAGCGTGCCAAGGATTTTCTAGCAAAAGTGCTATAGTACTGATGGATTAATTGTTTAATAGAAGGTTACGCCTACATTTTTTGGGGTAAAAAATGAACATGGACACAAAATATTCAGAAAATGTAGGTGAAAACATTGAACACAGACTATTTTAAGAATCCTGTATTTTATGTATCAGCTACTGTTATAACGATACTCGTAATAATAGGAGCTATAGCACCGAAGCAATTTGGTACGGTAGCAGGTAAATTGTTCACGTTTACCACCGCTAATTTTGGGTGGTTCTACTTAATTTCAGTAATGGTTATCCTAATTTTCTTAACAGGTCTAGCATTCAGTCGATTTGGTAAGATTCGTCTTGGTGGCCAGGATGAACGACCAGAATATCCATGGTTCACTTGGATCGGGATGTTGTTCTCTGCTGGTTTTGGTGCAGGGCTAGTGTTCTGGGGTGTTGCAGAACCAATGTCTCACTTCTTTACAACTCCATTTGATAACATTGAACCACAGACAGAAGAAGCAGCACGTGTTGCTATGGGGTACTCTTTCTTCCACTGGGGAATCAGCCAATGGTCAGTATTTGCCATTGTTGGTCTCGTAGTAGGTTTCATGCAATTCCGTAAAAAAGATGCAGGTTTGATTTCGACAGCAATGGAGCCAATCACTGGTAAAAATAAAATCGTTACGAATACCATTGATTCATTGGCTGTTATTGCGACAGTAATGGGTGTAGCAACCTCATTAGGTTTAGGTATTTTACAAATGAATGGTGGTCTGACGTCAGTTTCAGCCGTTCCTAACGCGGTGTGGGTCCAGTTGATCATCACATTAGTCGTCTTTGTTGCATACATGACATCAGCAACGACAGGCTTGAATAAAGGTATTAAATATTTGAGTAATGTGAACTTAGGTCTATGTATTTTGCTATTATTATTCGTTCTAATCGCAGGCCCGACAGTATTCATACTGAATGCCTTTACTCTAGGGATAGGTGACTACATCACAAACTTCTTCCAATATAGCTTGCGGTTAACCCCATATGAGGGAGACACATGGGTTCGTGAGTGGACGATTTTCTATTGGGCTTGGGTTATTGCTTGGTCTCCTTTCGTCGGTGCGTTCGTAGCTCGAGTATCACGAGGACGTACGATCCGCGAATTCATCTTTGGTGTCATGGTCGTGCCTCCAGTCATTGCATGTGTATGGATTGCAGCATTCGGAGGTACAGCATTATTTGAAGATTTGAATCGCGGAGGAGAGATTGCTGAAGCAGTAGATAATGATATCACAGTGGCCTTGTTCCAGGTTTATGAGACTGTACCATTAACTACTGTCATGTCGCTGTTGTCCATCCTATTGATTTTTACATTCCTAGTGACTTCAGCAGACTCAGCTTCATATATTTTAGGAACGATGACATCGAAGGGTAGCTTGAATCCACCGATGTTCTTAAAACTAGTATGGGGTGTCCTCATTTCAGCAATAGCAGCAGTGTTGCTACTTGCTGGAGGACTTGATGCGTTGCAGACCGCTTCGCTGGTGGCCGCCTTACCGTTCACGGTGATCATGTTGATTATGCTAGCCGGTATTTTCAAGATGCTCAAAAAAGAACCAATCCCTATCTCGAAACGGGATTTGAGACGCCATCAGAGATTGGAAAATGCTGCTGAAGAAGACAATAAAGAATAGAGTTTGAAACGGGTGTGGTAAACCACATCCGTTTTTTTATGTTTAAGAAAAAATGAAGAATTAGCACGGAGTTTTGTTGATAAGAATTGAATTGCGCCACTTTTCTTCCCTTTTTCGTTAATAAAGGACTGAGTAGATGTTAATTTGGGAAATTATAGGTATTATTGCGCCACTTTCTTTAATAATTGCGCCACTATTATAAGCTGGTAGGAGGACACTTGCGTTTTTTAACTTTCGTTGAATGTGTATAATTAGAATGTATTTTTTATACTTTAAGAATATTTAACTTTGTTAAAGGATCAAAGTATGTGAAAAACTAGGGCTTTCGCCATTAGGACTTGGCGAGAAGCCAAGTTTTTCTCAAAATGAGGAGTCGTGACCAGCATGAGGTTAACAAAAGATTTAGCCAAAGCAGTCATTCGGCGTTTGGCTGATGACATAGAGTTTCCGATAAATATTATGGACGATAGCGGAATGATTGTAGCAAGTTCAGACCCTAAGAGAGTTGGAAGTATCCATTTCGGTGCTAAGCGTGCACTAGAGAAACAAAAAGAAATCATCGTTACAGAGGAAAACAATGACGAATACGCGAATTCAAAGCCTGGAGCGAATGTACCGATTGTATTGCATGATGAGATAATCGGAGTAGTTGGAATTACAGGTAACCCTTCGCGCACGACATTAATCGCAAATGTGGTCAAGGCCACAGTTGAAATATTAATTGAACAAAACTTGAATGAACGACAGTATTTTTATCAAGAACAGAGGCTACAGAATTGGCTCTCACACTTATTACATCCTTCAACGGTAGATATAGAGGAAGTGAGGGAAGAATCGAAGCAAGTGATTAATTTCGATGAGGATCAATCATATCAAATACTTCTATTCGTCTGTGAACACGAAAACCTTGTCATAGATGAAGTGAAACATTTCATGACCAAATACTTTCCTTCACACCTTTTTGCTACGATTGCACAAAAGCATGAAATCATCGTCGCCTTACCTATGCAAATTAAAGAAGAGCAATTGGACCCCTTCATAAACTCACTAGCTATCCAACAGGTGATTATTGGTGATTTCAGAAGTGGTTTAAAAGGAATCAGGCAATCGTACTTTACTGCTAAGAAGACATCTGAGATTAAACAACAATCGGCAATAAATACTAAGGGTAAGGTTATATTTTCTGAAAACCACAGGTTAGAAATATTGATATCTTATTTGGATTATGAATCAATTGACCTTCTTTACCCATATGAAGATAGACAACTGACTGACTTGTCACCAATCTATCTAAATACATTTCTTGCGTATGTCGAAAATAATTTGCAGATCAACCGGACGTCCAAGATGCTTCATATTCATAGAAATACTCTGAATTATCGTTTGGAAATGGTTAAGAAAAAGACTGGCTTGGACCCTCGCAACACTAAGGATTTGATGACTTTATGGATGCTCATTCATCAGAATTGATTGGGCATTTGCACAAAATAATTAACAGAAAATTTAAATATTTTGTTCATTATGATGATTGTTTATAAAATTGTCATAATTTAAACTGTGTAGTCAGAAAGGGGAGAGGTTATGATTACGATTTGCCCGGACTCCTTCAAGGGAAGTATTTCGGCAAAGAAAGCAGCTCAGGTGATGGAAAAGGCATGTAAACAAGTGCTCCCTGTAGAAGAAGTCGTCACAAAGCCTATGGCTGATGGCGGGGAGGGTACTGTAGATGCCTTGATTTTTGCAACAAAAAGTAAGCGTTTTCATAAAGAAGTAACCGGGCCATTCGGGGAAAAAGTTCAAGCTTTGTATGGGTGGAATGACGCAACGAAGACGGCCTATATAGAAATTGCTGAAGTTGCAGGCTTGGTTTCAATACCTGTTGAAAAGCGCGACCCAATGAAAACTACTTCATATGGGTTAGGTGAATTAATCATTCACGCTTTAGACAATAAAGCTGAAAGAGTCATCGTCGGACTTGGAGGGAGTGCAACCAACGATGGTGGGCTAGGAATGCTTCAAGCTTTAGGCGCAAAGTTCTTTTCGCAACAAAAGCTAATTGGAAGAGGGTTTGGTGAAGATCTGTTGAACGTCGAAGAAGCTGATTTGTCTGGGTTAGACCGACGTTTACAACACACTGAAATATCTGTTGCTACTGATGTAACGAATCCGTTATGTGGGCCAGAAGGAGCTAGTTACATATTCGGTCCACAAAAGGGCGCTTCTTCAAATGAAATTGCCCAGCTCGATGATGCTCTGAATAAATTCGCTGAAATGGTTGAAAAGAAATCTGGTCATGAATACAGTAATGCGGCAGGTTCGGGAGCGGCAGGAGGCCTAGGTTTTGCTTTACTGGTTGCCGGTGGAAAACTGGTATCTGGAGCAGAACTGGTTAGTGAAATCATTAAATTAGAAGAAGAAATTATGAAAAGTGAATTGGTTTTGACGGGTGAAGGACAGTCGGACCGACAAACATTGTTTGGGAAAGCTCCGGGATATGTCGCAGGACTCGCTAACAAACATGATGTTCCTGTGGTAGTGATATCCGGTGGAATAGATGATGAAGATCAAGAATTGAATAAACATTTTTCTGGAGTGTTTTCGATTATGGAGCGTCCTATGTCTGTAGAAGAAAGCATGGAACGAGCGGAGGAATTACTTTTTAATCAAACAGTTAGAGTACTTCAGTTCTACAAATATTTAAAGAATTAATAGATAACAAAGAGGAGGTCAATGATGGAAGGTTTTGGCTTAGTACTAGTAATCATTGCGTCAGTTCTACTGGTCATCGGTTTAACGGCGAAATTGAATTTGCATCCATTTTTATCACTCATAATTGCGGCGTTCGCATTAGGAATCGTAGCTGGGTTACCGTTAAGTGACGTTGTTGCAGCGGTCAACGACGGATTCGGTGGCTTGATGGGTGGCATCGGACTGGTGATCGTATTCGGTACGATCATTGGGGTCTTATTAGAAAAGACAGGAGCTGCTTATCGTATGGCAGAGGTCGTCCTGAGAATAGTAGGACAGAAACGTCCCCAGCTAGCGATGAGTGTCATCGGCAGTATTGTAAGTATCCCTGTGTTTTGTGATTCAGGATATGTCATCTTATCATCCTTGAAAAAGGCGTTGGCGAAACGTGCAAAAGTGGCAGTAGCTTCAATGGCGATTGCTTTGTCGACTGGACTATTTGCGACTCACACGCTAGTTCCTCCGACACCTGGTCCGATTGCGGCCGCAGGAAACATTGGTGCTGAACAGTATTTAGGAACCATCATTCTAATCGGTATTGTCGTAGCGATCCCGACAATTATGGCAGGTTATTTCTGGGCGATCAAAGTCGGTACGAAAATTAAAGTCGAAGGTGAAGACGAGTGGGATTTTGATTATGACGAAGTTGTTAGTGAATTCGGTCAAATGCCTTCAACTGGAAAGGCTTTTGCGCCTATTCTTGTTCCGATCCTGCTTATTGGATTAGGTTCAGTCGTAACATTCGCGGGATGGGAAGGACTATTTTTTGACATTCTATTATTCTTAGGCGCACCAGTTGTCGCATTGTTAGTGGGTGTAATTTTCGCCTTTGCCCTAGTTCCTAAATTCAATAAAGAAACGATGAATGACTGGGTAGGAATAGGAATTAAAGAGGCAGCTCCAATCTTGCTGATCACAGGTGCAGGTGGTGCCTTTGGAACGGTCATTTCTTCTACGAATATTTCAGGATTTATAGAAGGTTTCGCAAGTAACTCCTTCTTGACAGGTGCTTTATTCTTACTTGTACCATTCCTGATTGCAGCAGCTTTGAAAACGGCTCAAGGTTCTTCAACGACAGCACTAGTCATTACATCAACACTAGTCGCTCCGTTATTGACTGACGTAGGAATCGATGGTGCTCTACCATTGGCTCTAGTTGTCATGGCAGTCGGTGCAGGTGCAATGGTGGTTTCTCATATCAATGACAGCTACTTCTGGGTCGTAAAAGAATTTAGTGGTATGTCTGTAACACAGGCATACAAAGCTCAAACAGGCGGTACACTCGTACAAGGTTTAGTTGCGATCACTGTTTCTATCCTGCTCTGGGTAGTTCTTGTATAGAGAATAAAGTGAAGAGGTGCAGGACTGCATCTCTTTTCTTATGAATAAAAACACTCCTGTTCTGCTCATACTTTGATTAAGGAATCAAAACGACATCTTATGAAAGAAGTTGAGCAGATGAATATATATAGAATGTTTCTAGTAACATTGCTGATCAGTCTTGCTTTAGGACAACTGTATCTTTGGTATACGGAAAGTGATGAACAAAGTATGCCTGTTTTCACAGAAGAGGTGGTAAAAGCAAATGCAACAGAATATGAAGAAATAAGAATCCAACCACTTCATAAGCAGGCAAAGACTTATGAACTGAATTTTCAGGTTCCTGTATTTAAAGATGAAAACCTTACGAACTTTTTCGAAAAGCAAGTTCAGACAATGAAAACTCAATTTTTAACAGCGATTAAAATGTATGATCAAGTTAGTGCTGAGCGTAGAGGGAGTCTATACATCACCACTGACATTTATGAGGGTGGAGAAGGTCTGTATTCAATTGTTATTGATGAAGAAAGTTACACAGGCGGAGCAAATGTAAACCAAAGAACAAAAGTCTTTTTGGTAGATATGAAGAGTAAAGAGCTAGTCGATCGGTCGAAAATTTTCAAAGATCCTAATCAAGCAAGGGATGTACTTTTACCATTGGTGGAAGAAGGTCTAGTTAAGCAATATGAAGGGTACGTACTGGAAGATGAATTAAATAAGTGGTTGAGTCAGGAGGGCTATGACTTCTCAAACCTCTACGTACGAGACGGTGCCTTTGTTTTCAAGTTCAATAAATATGAAGTTTTAGCTGGAGCTGCAGGCATGCCTGAAGTCGTCATTCCAATTTCCGAAGTAAAAGATTTAATAGACGATGAGTGGCTAAAAAGATTTCAAAGTGAATAGAAAGTCGAACCAAATTAACGGAAAAAAATCGGGTGCTCACTTGACTAAGTAGCATCCATTTTCGGAACGTAAACAATAAGAATGTATGATATGAGGGCATTAAATAAGTAATTTAATGCTCTTTTTATATTAATCATTATTGTTTATTATATCCTTCGCAAATGCTTTAGCTTCTTCTTCGATATCGTTTTCTTCCGTTCGATATTGGATTTCATATCCGATATCTTCAAAGTTAATAAGCATAAAAACTGTCTTAGTTTCTCTTTCAATTAGTTGATATCGAACATCATGATTCTTAAATTCAATCGTTTTAGCGCCTTGAATTTCCCCTGATCCTTTAGAGACTCTTACCATGACAGCAGTTCTATCTTTATATAATTCACCGTAAATAATTTCTCGGCGTGGGTTAATTTCTTCCCATGATTCTTTAAATTCTTCATCAACTTTTTCATCAAGGGAAACTTTATATTCTACCGTAGCTTGAAAGGGCTCACCATTAATAGGTTCACCGTCCTCGAATTCTGGACTATACTCTACATGAACATGGCCAATGGGGTCATCTATCTCAGGCAAGTAAGGTGCAATTCCTAAATGATTATTTATTTCATCACTAATATCTGAATGACTGCCAGCTTCTTGCCCACACCCTACTAAGAGAAACAATCCAACAATGATTAAGTATTTCTTCATAATATTTTTGTCCTCCTATAAGTTAACCGAAACAGTTATTATTGTTATATTACCATAAAAATACCAAATCGCTTAAAATTCAATAAATTTACTTTTCTACAATCTCCGACAAATGCTTTGTATGAAAAAAGTAGTCCAATCATGGGTACAGGGAATATGTACTCCAAAACTGAACTACTTAGTATAAACTCATTTTTTCTTAACTGCTTGTTCGTAATTGACTCTGATATAAGTCTGCGTAGCGTCCTTTTTGTTTGATCAACACATCGTGAGAACCTTGTTCAATGATTTTACCATGCTCGAGCATGATGATTTGATCAGCACTTTGGATCGTGTTGAGTCGGTGTGCGATGACAAAGCTTGTGCGTCCTTCCATTAGTCGTCCTAGAGCCTCTTGGATCTTCACCTCTGTAACAGTGTCGATACTGCTTGTTGCTTCATCTAGCACTAAAATTTTTGGATCAGCTAAAATCGCTCTGGCAATTGTCAGCAATTGCATTTGTCCTTGACTAATCCCACTTCCGTCCGTGCTTAGTAACGTGTCGTATTGGTCGGGCATTTTCATGATGAATGAGTGAGCATTAGCATTTTTGCCTGCCTCGACCACTTCCTCATCTGTTGCATCCAGTCGGCCATAGCGGATATTTTCTCGGATTGTTCCTTGGAATAAAAATGCATCCTGTAATACGAAAGCCATATGTTTTCTTAAGCTAGCACGCTTAATATTTTTGATTTCGGTTCCGTCTAGCAGGATTTGTCCGCTATCATAATTGTAGAAGCGGGAAATCAAGTTGATGATTGTTGTTTTTCCTGCGCCTGTGTGCCCGACGAATGCGATAGTATTTCCGGCATTAGCCTTGAAAGATACACCTTTCAAAACAACTTCATCTTCGTCATAAGAAAATGTGACGTCCTTAAACTCCATTTCACCTTTTGGTTCATCAATCTCTATGGCCTCTGATTCGTCTAGTTCCTCGCTGTCTTCATCAATAATATCAAAGACGCGTTCAGCCCCGGCTACTGCTGATAGTAGCTGGTTGAATTGATTGGATAATTCGTTGAGTGGGCGTGTAAACTGTCGGGCAAGCTCAGTGAAAATAACGATCGTACCCACTGTGACAGACCCCTGAATTACGAGAATACCACCGATAAAAGCGATGATTGCGAAACTGAAAGAGTTCAGCATATTCATCAGCTTAGGAATGAAACCTGAAAAGACAGACGCCCAATAGCTCGACCTCATAACACGGTCGTTACGTTGATGGAATTCACTTTTCACACGATCTTCTTGGGAGAAAGTTTTCACGATCCTTTGTCCTGAAACCGTTTCTTCTACATACCCGTTCAAATCTCCTAACCTTTTCTGTTGGATTTTGAAAAGGGGTCCGGTACGCTTCGTAATCCATTTCATGCCGAACACCATCATTGGAATGATCGACATCGTAACAAGTGCCAGAATTGGACTCAAATAAATCATTACTGCGACCGTCCCAAGCAGTGTCAAGATACTTGAGAAGATCTGGATTACTGATTGATTCAACGTATTACTGACATTATCTACATCATTGGTAATCCTACTCATGATTTCGCCGAATTGTCTTTTATCAAAAAATGAAATCGGCAATTGATGTAGTTGGTTGAACAGTTGAGATCTCAGGTCGAAAACAGTGTTCTGAGCAATTCCCACCATAAAAAAGTTTTGAAGAAAAATCGCTAGTGAGTAAAAGAGATATATGAAAAACAGTGCCCATAACGTCTTACTTAGTCCTTCGACATTTTGATTGTCGATGAAGCGGTCAATAGATGAACCAATCATGTAAGGACCCAGTATTGCGAGCCCTGAACTGATTACAACCATCATAAATACGAACAGCAGGATTTTGTTATCTTTCATCAACAAACTCCAAATACGTTTGATGGTCCCTTTCCAATCTCGCACGCGAGGTTTGGCACGTTCATCCTGGACATGTTCGGCTTCGTTCAGGTCAATTTTTTCGTAACGGAACGGTTCAGCGAGCTGCTTTCTGATCATATGCTTCCTCCTTTCCGAACTGAGACTCGACAACCTTTTGATAGAGATCATTCGTTTGCAATAAGTCTGCGTGCGTTCCTTCTGCAATCAATTCCCCGTCGTCTAATAGTAAAATACGATCGGATTCCATTGCCGTAGTCACTTTCTGGGTGACAATCAACGTGGTACATTCGTATTCCTGAATGGCTTCAAGCAATTTCGATTCAGTCTTTAAATCCAGTGCACTGGTACTATCATCGAGCATTAATATCTTGGGCTGACGGATCAAAGCACGAGCTATGGAAACACGCTGCTTTTGCCCTCCAGATAGATTGACACCTTTTTGGCCGATCTTCGTTTGATAACCATTTGGAAGATTAGCTAACGTATCATGGATTTGGGCATCTTTGGCGGCCTGCATGACTTCGGCTTCTGTCGCATCGTTTTTCCCCCAGGCGATGTTGTCGAAGACCGATCCGGTAAATAAGAGAGGCGCTTGAGGCACATAACCAATTGCCTTTCTTAAGTTATCGAGTTTCAAGCGTTCGACCGGATACCCATCGATAAATACTTTTCCTTCATTCGTATCATAAAGTCTAGGCACTAATTGAAATAAAGAAGTCTTCCCTGATCCGGTGGAGCCTATAATAGCAATCTTTTCGCGCGGCTTTGCTGTGAATGAAACGTTATCAAGTACATTCGCTTTTAATCCTGGGTAACGGAAAGTGACGTTTGAGAACTCCACTTTTCCTTCGGTGATCTTATGAGAGTCATCCGCATCATCTGCTTCCAATAAGTCCACTTCGGCATCCATCACTACTTGTAGACGTTCTACAGATGCTTTGGCACGGGCAAAAGCCATCGTTAGAAAGCCGAACATGGAAATCGCCATCGATACTCGTAAGGCATAGTTCACGATTGATACAATTTCTCCTGTTGTTGCCTGATTATTACCTACCTCGATATAACCGAGCCAGATGATTGCTATTAAACTCATGTTCATTACGAAAAGTAGGACGGGCATCGAGGATTCAATCACTCGATAGGAGGTTTTCGTGCGTTTCATCAAATCTGTATTCGCGTCCATGAACCTTGATTTCTCATGGTTTTTGCGTAAAAATGCTTTGATCAACCGAATACCCGCTAAGTTCTCCTGCATGACACGGTTGACGAAATCCAGTCGCGATTGCACCTTTTTGAACAGACTGCTTCCCTTTTTCAATAAAAAGAACAAGAATCCGATCAAAAGCGGTACGGATATGAAAAAAACGAGTGCGATTCTCCAATTGACGATGAATGCCATAATGACTCCGCCGAGCGCAAGCAAAGGTGCACGTAACATGATTCGAAGTGCCATGAATATCCCTGTTTGAACTTGCCTTACATCGTTTGTGAAGCGAGTAATTAACGATGAAGTTGGATAGTCGTTCAAATTTTTAAACGAAAATGATTGTACTTTTTCGAATAATTTCTCCCGTACATCATAGCCGAAACGATATGTAGCGTGTGATGCGAAGAAAGAATTGGTTATTCCCGCTGAAAAAGACAACAACGCTAGACCAATCATGATGGATCCCCAGAATATGACTTGATCGTAGTTGCCTACTTCAATTCCGTCATCGATCATTTTACCCAATATGAAAGGGAGCATCAGCTCAACTGATAATTCAATGAGCATTAAAGTCCAAGCGATGCCTACGTGTAATTTATATGGTTTTAAATAAGATAAAATTGATTGTTTCATGATGGCTCCTCCACCGATTGATGTTATTCTATATAGAGATATAATTCGGAATTCGAATAATATACCAATGATACTTATTTTATCTCGATTTAATCATTTTACATAGAGATTTGAGTTATTTTTCTGAAAAAGGAGTCAACTATGAACATTAGGCATGCTACAGAAAAGGATTTACCGGTCATTTTAGAGATTTATAATGAGGCGATACGGACGCTGACAGCCACATTGGATAACGAAGAGATGGATTTAGAAGAGCGGGAAAATTGGTTGAAAAGTCATGAAGACCCTTTCTTTGTGTTAGTTGGAGAAATTGATGGCAACGTGGTCGGTTATGGTTCGATCTCACCACACTCATCCAAGGAAGGGTATCGTCCCACCAGTAATTTATCGATTTATTTGAAAGCTGAATGCCGTGGCAGGGGTTACGGTGCAAGGATGATGCAAGCTTTGATTGATCAGGCTGTGGATAATGGATTCCATTCTGTATTGAGTTTGATAGCTTCGGGAAATGAAGCTAGTGTGTACTTGCATGAACAGTTCGGTTTCGAGCATCGAGGAACTTTAAAAGAAGTAGGTTGGAAATTTAACCGCTGGTTGGATGTTTATTATTATCAAAAAAATTTATAAGCTTCAGTTGACAGACAGATTGTTTACCCCCTAAACTAATTGATAGTTGTTTTTAGTTTAGGGGGTAAACCTTTGGATAAGCGATTGTATGAAGCAGTAGAACTTTTTGAAGAAGTGATGATTTATGGTACGAGTAGAATCTTGAAATCTGTTGATGGTGACGTTTGGCGAGATTTTTCTCGAGAACAAGTCCAGATGATGAAGCTTATTGAGAAAGAAGAAGGAATGACATCTAATAGACTCGCAGAACTGCAAGGGGTACATAAAAGTGCAGTCTCGAACCGTTTGAAAAAGTTATTAGATAAAGAAGTTGTCGAGATGATTCCTGATGAAAATGATCAACGGACGAAGTTGATCATGCTTACTGAGAGAGGAAAACAAGTGGTGGAGAAGACGAATGAAATGGTCTTTCAATATATTGAAAGAATCTTCTCTGAGCATATAGAAGAAGAGGAATTGGAACAGTTCATCAGCATGTTCCGAAAAATAAAATCGATATTGAAAGTGGATGGGGAGTAGCAGATGGGTAAAGTCATAAAGTTCAGATGGTACATTTTGATAGGAATAATTGCTCTTACAGGGGCTTTGTTTGTTTTGTCTCCAAATTTAACGGAGCAGGCGGAGGAAGCTGGCACCTTCCAATTATCGAACGATGCCGATTCACAGCGTGCGGCTGAAATTCTGGAGGAAGCTGGTTCAACTTCAGATACCATATCAATCGTATTTGCCCTTGAAAGTGAGCTGAATGAAGATCAACGTTCATCGATTGAAAACATGGTCGATGAAATCGATTCATATGGTGCACCAGTTGAAGAAGTGGTGAATCCTTTTGAATCAGATGAACTAGAATCTCAGTTTGTTTCAGAAGATGAGCAAACTGTTCTTTTACCAATACAGGTAGATGGTGAAGAGGTCGCAATTAATGAACTAGCTGAGCACATAAGGGCCGATATCATCCCGAATGAGTGGACCGCTTATGTTACGGGCGAACCAATTATTAATCATGAAGTGAATGAGAGTGCACAAGAAGGGCTGGAAAGAACTGAAATTATAACCGTCGTACTTATTTTTGGTTTACTACTGGCGGTCTTCCGCTCGATTGTAACTCCTTTAGTTCCTCTGGTAGCTGTCGGTTTGACCTACCTTATGAGTCAGTCGGTTGTGGCATTTTTCATTGATTGGTTCGGTTTCCCGGTATCAAATTATACACAGATCTTTTTAGTAGCGGTGCTCTTCGGGATCGGAACGGATTATTGCATCTTGCTATTGAGTAGGTATAAAGAAGAGCTGACATTAGGGAAGTCAGTAAACGATGCAATCATTGAGACATATCGGACTGCAGGAAAAACATTGGTGGCAAGCGCGATCTCAGGGTTTATAGCGTTCATGGTGATTATTTTTGCTGACTTTCCAATCTATAAATCTGCAGCAGGGGTCGCAATAGGTATTGCTATCTTGCTGTTAGTACTGTTTACAGTCATGCCATTTTTCATGGCAGTACTGAAAGATAAACTATTCTGGCCATCTAAAAAGGCAGCAAAACATAGCGATAGCAAGCTATGGGCGTGGATGAGTAAAGTCTCCGTGGTGAGACCTATCTTTTCAATTTTCATCGTGGCCATTATCACAGTCCCTTTACTGCTGATGTATGAAGAGGATCTATCTTTTAACATGGTAGATGAAATTGGCGATGGTTATGGGTCTGTTCAAGGACTTGAAAGAATCGAAGAGGCCTTCGGCACAGGGGATTCTTTACCGATAGAAATTGTTCTGAATGGCGAAGAAGAACTAGCAACTTCAGAAGAAATTCCATATGTTGAACAAGTGGTAAGTAAAGTTGCATCGGTTGAAGGTGTTAAATCTGTCAGAACCATTACTCGACCTGATGGCAATTTATTAGAAGACTTGAAAGTCGATGAACAATATGAACAAATCGAAGAGAATTTTCCTGAGGCTAGAGAAGGATTGTCTGGTGTATCGGGTGGAATTTCATCCATTCAACAAAACTTGGGCGAGTTGACTTCCCAAGCAGGACCTCAGATGTCTGAAGAGCTTGTGAATATTCAAAATGATCTAGCAACTGCCTTCAACAGATTGAATGAAGCTGAAAGTCTATTGAACCAAGCTGAGGATCTTCCTTCTACAGTCACTCGATTATCAGAGGTTGAAGATCAACTGGACACTGCTGAAAGTGATATGGAAGAACTCCAGTCACAACTTTCACAGCAAGGATCTCAGGGAGAAGCCCTAGCAGAAGCACTCGGACAAATGTCAGGAGGCATTGAGGAATCACGACTTGGAATTGAGGAGATCCGTTCTGGGTTAGAAGATGCTGAAGAAATGGTAACTTCAATTGAAGAGAGTGAAGCAGCTCAATCGACAGGTCTTTATGTTCCTGAAGAGGTCTTAGAAGAAGAGTCGTTCAGTAGATTAGTAGATCAGTATACATTCGGTGAAGGTAATGGGATGACTGTTGAAGTCGTTCTAGAAGATGATCCATATTCTGTAGAAGCGATGGATACTCTGGAAGAAATCAAAGCCCAGTTGGATTCAGAAGATTTAAGTGGTGCACTGAGTGATGCGGAGATAGCATATAGTGGGGTTACTAGTATTAACCATGATTTAGATGAAATCTCTTCCGATGACTACACTCGTACGATTATTATCATGTTGAGTAGTTTATTCGTGGTTTTACTATTCTTGCTTCGATCAGTCGTCATGCCGATTTACATGATTGGTTCGTTGTTATTGACCTATTTTGCATCTGTCTCTGCAGCAGAATTGATTTTCGTGAATCTATTAGGTTATGACGGAATCAGTTGGGCTGTACCATTCTTCGGGTTTGTCATGTTAATCGCACTTGGTGTGGATTACTCGATCTTTTTACTAGAAAGATATAACGAAGAAGCGACTAATGGCGTTCGCCTACAATTTGCAATGAAGAAAGCAATGGCGAAAATGGGTACTGTGATCATCACAGCGTCCATCATTCTAGCAGGTACCTTTGGTGCCATGCTCCCATCAGGTGTACTTAGTCTGATTCAGATTGCAACAATTGTTATCACTGGGTTACTCATGTATGGGTTGATTGTTCTGCCACTGTTCATCCCAGCTGTAACAATGTTGCTCGGAAAAGTTGCTTGGTTCCCATTTAAGAAAAAATAGTCATAAGAAAAACGGAGCTCTAAAGGTGAGCTCCGTTTTTTCTGGTTTAATTAAAACCAAAGTTATATCTATTCGTTGATTAACTGAACCTAAAACAGAATCAACTGAAGCTACGCGTTAATTAACTGAATCTATAACAGAATTAACTGAAGCTATACGTCGATTAACCGATTAAATCCTCCATCATTTTTGATGGTTCTTATTTATTGAGTTTCCTCATGCTCTATTGAGTCAACGACATAGGCCTCTCCATTGTATACAATGTTAAATGTGAATATTCCGTTTCTCATTTGTCCGTCCTTTTCCTGGATAACCTGATATTCCTTTTCAGAAACTTGCTCTGTACTATAAGGCTCTTCTAGGTTAATAAATACTGGCCCGCCAGTTGCTACTAGATATAGTCCATTATCTTCCCGGACGTAGGTCTCAATCAAATATTGTGCTTGGCTTCTAGACATGACTGTCATGAAATCGTTTCGAATTTCTTCAATTGAGTCGTGCGTTGTGATTCTTTGATCGTCAGCTTGGCCTTCAAGAAAATTATTAACCTTTTCCTCATATTCGGTCAGAACTTCTTCTAAATCAGGTTCAGGTGGTCCTTGATTGGATTCTAGGTTATCCCTTGTAATTGGAGTAACTGCTTCAGCTTCCATATAATCTCGGAATGCTTCGCTACTACCTTCGAACTGAACGTAGACTTCTTCGCTTTCGTCGTATGCAAATGCTAATTCAGCAATCGTCTGAGTCAGTTCTCCTTTTTCCCCGCTCGTTATAGATTCTTCAAAAGGTTCGAAGTCCATCGTTACTGTGCCCTTTTCGTCAATGGCAACAGCATTCAACGTGGCATCTCCGGAAAGTTGATTCAAGATGTTCTCGCTATCTTGCATTGCCTCGACTACATCAATTTCAAGTTTTGTAAAAGGTTTGCCATACGGTTCATAATCGAAGAAAGATTCTTCTTCCTCTTCAACGACCGTATTTTTTTCATCGTCAACTTGAATGGTGCTTACTGATGTGCCTTCGCTATCGTTCAGAGAAATTTCCCAAATACTTGAATCTGAATCAAATGAAACTGAATCAACCACTAAAACTTCAGTATCTTCGAAATCAGTAGACGATAATGCTGTATTCAAAGCTTCTTGTTCGGTCAAATTAGATTCATCGACCGTTTCGCTTTCTTGAATTTCGATTTCATCAATAGAAGCTTGAGCTGGATAAGATTCTTCTTGACCTTCATGCCATACATACACAAACTGTCCCATTTCTATTCCATCCGGTACGTCACTGTACCAAACAGCTTGGTATTGATCATTATCAGAAAGCTCAGGTTCAACGACCAATATTCGATCTTCGTCCATCTCCATTACATAACCTTCAATAGATGGATCTTCCTCGTTTGAAGGTTCATCGTCCGTAGTAGGGGCTTCGGCAGTATTAAAGAAATCCCCGTCAGCGCTGGCAAAGATGACTGCGCCAATCAATATTACAGCTAACATGGACATAACAACTTTCCAAGGAAATAGGGGAGCTTTTTGAGGAGGTTCATTGTGACGTGCGATTTTATCAAACACTTCTTCTTTGTCCGATTTAGTAAAGCGTAAATTCTCGTTATTTTGATATGCTTTTCGCATTTTTTCTAACTTTTTATCCAAACTGTTCACCCCCGTTTCCATCAAGGAATGTCTTTAGACGCTCTCTACCGCGCTTCAATCTAGCTTTGACAGTATTCAAATTTGTCTCTAATACTTCAGCTATCTCTTTTGTGGATAATTGTTCAAAGTAGTGAAGAATAATCACTTCACGATACTTCACCGGTAATTCATATACATGTTCCATTAATGTATTCGCCTCTTCATCTTCAATGGAAATATGTTCAGGCGTTTGATGCTCTACAGCTGATTCTTTCTTGAACGTTCTTTCCATCTTATCTTTTAACTTTTGTTGCCGGTATTTCCAACTTCTTAAGTGATCCTTGCTCTTATTAATAGCAATGCGATAAATCCAACTTTTGAGCTCTGATTCACCTTTGAACTGGTCTATCTTTTGATAAACCTTAAGAAATACTTCTTGTGAAATGTCATCTGCATCGGCATGATTGCTCACGTATGTGAAAACAAGACGTTTGATTTCGTCCCCGTATTCATTCATGCATTCTTCTACGATTCGTAATCTATCTTGTTCGGTCATTTTTTGACTATAGTCTTTATCGTGTTCGAACACTGACATCCCCAACCTCCTTTCTTACCTAATATGACGCTTCCTTTACATTAGTGGTTGCATTTTTATAATTCCAGTTCCCTTTTGGTAGGAAACGCTAAACGAAAACGTGTATAATATTAACTAGCGAGATGCAACATTGGAGGATATACATGGAGGAAATAATTGAGTATTTGAAGAATCGTCAGGGTGAGATGCTTGAGCTTGTGGAAGATTTGGTGAAAATGGAATCCCCATCACAGGAGCCGATACTTACTTCGCAAATTGCTGAATATCTGACGATCTGTTTTACGAAAATGACAGAGGGAACTTATACACGAATTTCAAGTGACGAATATACCGATCATATACGTGCTGAATGGGGAACAGGTGAGGAGCAGTTATTAATCCTCACTCATTTTGATACCGTATGGCCACAAGGAACAATTGAGGAAATGCCATTTTACGTGGAAGATGGAAAAGCATACGGACCAGGGACTTTTGATATGAAAGCTGGCATTGTACAGGCTTTATTCGCTATTCAAGCGATTCATGAGCTGAATATCCATTTGAACAAAAAAATTGTTTTGTTAATGACGAGTGACGAGGAGCTTGGAAGCCCGACATCCAAGGAAGCCATCATGGAGGAAGCTGAGAAGAGTTCACATGTATTTGTAATGGAGCCACCTTTAGGGGAAAACGGTGCGTTAAAAACGGCGCGTAAAGGCGTTGGAACATTCGATGTCAGTGTGACTGGAGTTTCTTCTCACGCCGGAATTGAGCCTGAAAAGGGAGCAAGTGCTATTACAGAGCTTGCTGAACAAATCACTTATCTATCATCTTTGACTGATTTAGTTAAAGGGACATCAGTCAATGTTGGGATTATTGACGGAGGTTCGTCCAAGAATGTGGTAGCTGAAGAAGCGCACGCAGTAGTGGATGTAAGAGTCCAAACTCAAGAAGAAATGGACCGAGTCGTTCCATTGATTGAAGCGCTCTCTCCTCAAGATGATGAGGTTAAGATTGAAGTTACAGGTGAAATCTACCGTCCCCCACTTGAGCGGACGGATGAAATTGAAGCCCTATTCGATCAGGCGAGTGTTTTATCAAAAAAATATCTAGGGTTTGAATTAGAAGAAGAGTCTACAGGTGGTGGCAGTGATGCTAATTTCACGGCTGAATTAGCCCCGACCCTTGATGGTTTAGGGGCAGTTGGTGATGGAGCACACGCTTCACATGAACATGTGATCATAGAAGAAATGCCAAAAAGAAGTGCCTTGTTGGCGATGCTTCTAGTCACCTGCGGGCAATCAAAGTAGGAGTGATTCAAATGGTTTTCAGACATCCTTATGTGAAAGTGCGAAGAGAAATAGACCATTGGAACTTCGAACAGAAATATATCGAAGAGGAATTCTGGGTCGAATTGACCGAAGAGAAGATTACGACAGATGAGCTTGTTTTTTCTATAGAGAAAGTGTTCGATCTATCTTACAAAATGTTATCTGAGGGATATGGATTCTTTTATTTGCATACTTCTAAGGGTGTTTTTACATTGCAGGTCAAAGAGAATCCGAGTGAATTCATAGAGAAATTCAGAGAAGTAGAGCGAAAGTGAGGGGAACATAATGGAAAAAAAGATATTATTAGTAGATGGGATGGCATTGTTATTTCGAGCGTTTTATTCAACTGCGATGAGTGGTTATTTCATGGTCAATAGCAAAGGGGTTCCGACAAATGCCGTGCACGGATTCGTCCGTCATATGATGACTGCAGCCAACACCTTCCAACCTAGCCATGTGATTTGTTGCTGGGATATGGGTGCACATACGTTCAGGAATGATCTGTATCCAGACTATAAAGCCAATCGAGGAGCACCTCCAGAAGAATTAGTACCACAATTCGATCTAGTCAAAGAAGTGACTGAATCGATGGAAATCCCGAATATTGGAGAAGTCGGTTATGAAGCGGATGACTGTATCGGTACACTTGCAAAAGCCTATCAAAGTGAAGCGGAGGTACATATTTTAACAGGGGACCAAGATATTCTTCAGTTATTGGATGAGAATATCAAAGTGATTTTGTTGAAAAAAGGGTATGGAAATTATGATATTTACCATGCTGAGAGATTTACTGAAGAAAAAGGAATTACGCCATACCAGATGATCGAGCTGAAAGCGATGATGGGTGATACGAGCGATAATTACCCTGGCGTTCGTGGTGTTGGTGAGAAAACTGCTTTGAAATTATTACAAAAGCATGGGACTTTGGAAGATATTTTGGCCAATTTGGACCAATTGACAAAAGCGCAGCGTGCAAAATTCGAGAATGATCTAGAGATGGTTCATTTATCTAGAAAACTGGCTGAAATCAATTGCGAAACAGGCGTGACATGTGACCTGAATGAAGCTGAATTTCGAATCAATCGTGAACGTGCAATGGAGAAATTCCAAGAGCTTGAATTCAAACGGTTAGATTCGTTGTTTTAGAGGGGTGTGTTGAATGAGGTTATGGTCAATCAATCCTAGTTATTTGGACGCCAAAGGGTTAGTTGCGCTATGGCGAGAAACATTGTTAGCACAGAAAGTGTTAGCTGGACAAACGAAGGGTTATCAAAACCACCCCCAGTTAGAAAGGTTTTATCAACACGAGGAACCGATGAAAGCAATTGGCATTTATCTTCAATATGTATATATTGAAGCAAAATCAAGAGGTTACAATTTTGATTCTTCAAAGATTTTACAACCCGAAGCGTGTGACCCGATTCCTGTAACAACAGGCCAATTAGATTACGAGTGGGCACATTTGCGTGCCAAGCTTAGAAAACGGGATCCCGAAAGGTTGAAGAAGATTAGTGAATCGAAGAGTAAAGTACTGATCCCTCATCCATTATTTGAAAAAAAAGAGGGACCGATTGCAAGTTGGGAAAAGATATAATCCTATAAAAGAAAAAATTCACCTCCTTGAGAATAATTTTCCTGTTCGTTATGCAAACTAACGTGGGAAAACGGGAGGTGAAATGAATGGCTAGAATAGCAGTAGAAGGTAATTTGAGTGATGTGAAACAAGCATTGCAAGAGAACGGGCACCAAGTAGTTGCATTAGAAGCGGACCAAGCACAAGATTGTGATTGTTGTTGCGTTTCAGGACAAGATCAGAATGTGATGGGTATGAGTGAGGCAACCACTCAAGCACCAGTTATAAATTGTAACGGAAAGACAGCAGAAGAAGTTGTACAGGAAGTGAACGAACGAGTGTAAAAAGCAGGAGCCCCCTGCTTTTTTCATTCATTAGGGGGATGCGAGATGAATTTTGTGAAGGCAAATGAAGTTTCTGAGAAAGAATATTTTACATACATCAATGATTGGCTAGATTATGATGAAAAGATTGTACCATCGGGACTTAGACAAATCCCTGATGACTTTAGTGAGTTTATGAAGCGTCTGATTAAGAAAGAAGATCCAAGCGGGGTTAAACCTGGTTGGGTTCCGAGTTCTACATATTTTCTATTGGATTCGGGCGGAAGAATCCTTGGAGCTGCGAACATTCGTCATGAATTGAATGAACCACTTCTTCAAATTGGAGGTCACGTAGGGTATGGTGTTCGGCCGACTGAGCGAGGGAAGGGATACGCTTCGCGAATGTTAGGAGAGTCTTTGAGTATTTTAAAGGCAATGGATATCGAACGAGCATTGATCACGTGTAATCAAGACAATCCAGCATCCCAAAAAGTTATATTGAAAAACGGTGGAAAGCAAGACGAATCGTTTGTTGAAGAGAGCGGTAATATCGTTGAACGTTATTGGATCGATGTTCTCTAAAAAAGGCACCCCAAAGCAGTGGGGTGCCTTAATATATCACTCTATTTCTTTAATCAACAAGTACTCTTTTACATTTTCATCGACGATGGTAAAGCCGAGTCGTTGGTGTGCCAGCAAGCTGATTCGATTATCCTTTTCTAAGTCTGAAGCTAAATAATCGCAGCCTTGTTCTTGGGCCCATTCTTCTGCATGCTTTACTAATTTCGCTCCGAATGATTTTTTTCGTTCAGATTGCTCAACAAACCATCCCTCTATATAAGCAATGGGAGAAGCATCGTACCAATCGATTGAATCACGGAGGCTGACCTCGATAAAGCCGATCGGTTCATCATCTTTTAATAAATGAAAGCCTTCATAAGTCTTTTCATCTCCAACGAGTTTCTTTCCTTCGAAAATATGTTGAACATCAATAGTCATGTCTTCCAGTGAGTGCTCTGGCCATAATTTTTGGCGAAAATTCGCCCATAAGTCCATATGATTTTTTCTGAATGGTTCGATTGCTATCAAAATGTTCCTCACCTCTTTTCTACATTATAGTACAAATATTCAAAAATGCTATTTATTTTGATTTCGAGATAATTCTTGTTAAAATATTTATTAACAAGAGGAAAGAAGGTAATAACATGGAGCTACTAGGTATCCACCATTTATCAGCAATGACGGCAAATGCACAAAAAAATGTCGACTTTTATACGAAAATATTGGGGTTGCGAATGGTAAAGAGAACGGTCAATCAGGATGAACCTTCCATGTACCATTTATTTTATGGGGATGAAGTTGGTAATCCTGGGACAGAGCTGACTTTTTTTGAAATTCCACGAGCCGGACAAAATCATAACGGAAATAATAGCATTTCAACCACTTCACTCAGGGTTCCATCTGATGAGGCTCTGAGTTACTGGGAGAACCGTTTGAATCAATATGAAGTAGAAAATGAAGGGATCATTGAACAATTTGGCCGAAAAGTTCTACCTTTCGAAGACTTTGAAAAACAGCGTTTGATCTTAGTCAGTGATGAGAAAAACCTTGGTGTGGTAGGTGGTCACCCTTGGGAGAAGAGTCCTGTCGACTCTACTCATGGAATTATAGGACTTGGGCCAATCCATTTAACCGTCCCAGATATCAAACCGACAGAAGCCATCCTTACACGAGTCATGGGCTTCAGACGAGCGGGTGATTATATACACCATCAATCCAGTCACTCTGTAGTTGTATATGAGACAGGTGAAGGTGGTACGGGTGGAGAGCTTCACGTCCAAGAGCGTCCTGAGTTGAAACAAGAACGTCTAGGACGAGGTGGAGTTCACCACGTCGCTTTCCGAGTGAGCACGGAGAGTGAATTAAGAAATTGGCTAGCTAAACTTAATGAAATTGGTGTCGGTAATTCAGGTTTTGTTGATCGTTTTTATTTCAAGTCCGTCTACTTCCGGGAACCTAATGGTATCCTATTCGAGCTAGCAACAGACGGACCGGGTTTTGCGACCGACGAGGATCAAGATTATCTTGGTGAATCACTCGCATTGCCTCCATTCTTAGAATCGAAAAGAGAAGAGATCGAACAAAAATTGAACCCGATAAAATATTGATTTAAGAGCTGATGTGTAGATGACACATCAGCTTTTTTAACACTTTAAGAATGTTTAACTTTGTTAAATGATTAAAGTATGTGAAAAACAAAGGCTTTCGCCATTAGAACTTGGCGACAAGCCAAGTTTTTCTCACTTATTTCGTGTTAAAATGATACAAAATAAAAATGTTCAGGGGTCTATTTATGAATAGATATATTATTTTCGTCTTGCTGGGAGCCATCTTGTGGGGGACCACAGGAACGGCTCAAGCACTTGCACCGGAAGAAGCAACTCCGTTAGTTGTAGGGGCTCTTCGATTACTAGTTGGTGGAATTGCTTTACTCGTATACATATTTATATCGCGTGAAAATTATCAATGGAACCTTCCGCTACTCCCACTGTTTTTCAGCGCTTTGGCCATGGCTGCTTACCAACCATTCTTTTTCACGGGAGTCGCTGTTACAGGGGTAGCTGTCGGAACCGTCGTTGCTTTATGCAGTGCGCCTATTTTTGCGGGTCTATTTGAGGTTTTTCTATACCGAAAGGTTCCCGACTGGGTATGGGGCCTTTCAACATTATTAGCAGTTATCGGTTGTATGTTGTTATTCCAATCGAATCAATCAATTGTGGTTGAACCACTAGGAATAACTTTTTCACTTTTAGCTGGATTTTCGTTTGCTGTGTATACTTTCGTCAGTAAATCTTTAGTAACAAATCACTCCTCTGATTTAGTAGTCGCGGTAGTTTTCAGTTCTGCTGCAGTTATGTTGCTACCGATATTGTTTTTTCATAATTTCCAGTGGATTGGGACATTGTCTGGGAGCTTAAGTGTTTTACATTTGGGGATTATTGCAACAGGCGTCGCCTATATTTTATTCGCAAGAGGGTTGAAAAAGATACAGTCATCCTCAGCAGTAACTTTAGCCTTGGCAGAACCATTGACCGCGGCTGTGCTTGGAATTTTCCTTTTGGGAGAAGAGTTGACATTTCTGTCGAGTATCGGGTTAGCATTGTTATTTGTAGGACTGTTGCTGCTTGGAAATAAGCATAGATTGTTAAAAAATTATTCTTGAACAGACATTTATCATTTCCGATTTTCGGGTAATAACATATGATAGTTTATCGGTTAATAGAGAAGGGTGAAATAAATGGGAAATGGATTGTTTTTACAAAATGAACGGCAACATCAATTATATGACCGCGCAAGCCAATTGGCTGATCAAATTAAACCATTTGCAAAAGAATCTGATAAGAAAGGTCAATTAGCTGAAGAAATAATACAACAATTAAAAAATAATCACTACTTATCAATGACCCTTCCGGAAGAATATGGCGGGGAGCACTTATCTTTATACGAGTGGTTAGTGATGCAGGAAAAGATAGCTGAAGGTGATGGCGCGACTGCGCTCTCAGTCGGTTGGCATTTAGGTATCATCATGGAACTAAGGGATGAGCATAAATGGACCGAAGAGAATTTCGAATTTCTAGCTCGGGAAGTTAGTAAACAGAAGTTGGTCAACCGTGCTTCGACTGAGAGAAATACAGGTAGTCCGACGCGAGGAGGTCGTCCAGAAACAACAGCTATTTGGGACGGACAAGGGTATATTTTGAATGGAAGAAAGACGTTCACTACTCTTGCTTCTCATTTGGATTACGCAATCGTTTCAGCTTATATCGAAGACGATGACCAAGTAGGGTCTTTTTTAGTGGATATGAACAATTTGGGTGTATCAGTTGACCGAACATGGGACACATTAGGTATGAGGGGTACAGGAAGTGATGATCTTGTTTTACAAGATGTCCGTGTAAAACAAGAAAGATTAGTCGAGCGTAAGTCAGGTAAGCGTTCGGGTCCAAAAGGGTGGCTCTTACATATCCCTGCGTGTTACTTAGGGATTGCGAGTGCCGCAACAAGGGAAGCTGTTGAATTTTCTAAGAGTTTCCAACCGAATAGTCTCGACCATACCATTTCAAAAGAACATCATATCCGCGAGAAGATAGGTGAGATGGAGATGTTACTCATGCGTTCCAGGCACCTCTTGTACCGTGTGGCGGAAAAATGGGATCAGTATCCTGAACGTCGCCCGGAACTTATGTCATCTCTTGCTGTTGCCAAAGTTTCTGTAACAAATGACGCGCAGAAAATCGTTGATTTAGCAATGCGTGTGTCTGGTGGACGTGGTCTTTCGAAAGATGCGTTGTTTGAAAAATATTATCGTGATGTCCGGGCGGGTCTTCACAACCCACCCATGGATGATATGGTATTAGAACAATTTGCTAAAGATTTGCTCGATGATTAATTGATCACGGTTGACTTTTGACCCTTGAAACAGTTATACTAAATTGTCTTGTGAAAAGTTAGATATAAATAAGGAAATAGATTACGTAGCTACTTTAGATGTAGGCAATTCAGTTATTTCCTACAATTTATAGTAGCTATTTTTATACTCGGAACAATTTACAATAAAAATGAATGTAAATGTATAAGAAAAGTTGAAAAGTACTCTAACTTTTCTCTGGAAAATATAATAGGAAAATTTACAGAGGTAAATTTAGGAGGAAAGCAATTTGAAATTATTCAGTGATTTTAACATTGATAAGGATATTTTAAGTGCCTTATCAAACATGGGATTCGAAAATCCAACACCGATTCAGGAACAATCGATCCCTACAGCATTAACAGGAAAAGATTTAATTGGACAAGCACAAACCGGAACAGGTAAAACGACTGCATTTGGTGTGCCAATGATGGAAAACATCGATATGGATCTATCAGCTATTCAAGGACTTGTTATCGCTCCAACACGTGAGCTAGCAATCCAAGTAGCCGAAGAGCTTAATCGTATAGGTCAAACAAAAAAAATCAAAACGGTACCAGTTTATGGCGGCCAAGACATCAACCGCCAAATTCGTGCGTTGAAAAACAAACCACAACTGGTAGCAGCTACACCAGGTCGTTTATTGGATCACATCCGTCGTAAAACGATTCGTTTGGACAATATCAAAACAGTTGTTTTAGATGAAGCAGACGAAATGTTGAACATGGGATTCATCGAAGATATCGAAGCGATTATGGATTCTATTCCATCTGAATATCAGACGCTATTGTTCTCAGCGACAATGCCTAAGAGAATTCAGAAGTTGGCTGAGAAGTTCATGAAAGAACCTGAATTGATCCAGGTAAAATCAAAAGAACTGACAGTCGATAATATTGAACAGTACTATGTTGAATTGAAGGAAAACCAGAAGTTTGACGTGCTTTGCCGTATGTTAGACATCGAGTCACCTGACTTGGCGATCATTTTTGGTCGTACGAAAAAGCGTGTCGATGAACTATCGGAAGGTTTATCAAAACGTGGATACTTCGCAGAAGGAATCCATGGTGATATCCCTCAGAACAAGCGTGAACACACTATCCGTCGTTTTAAGTCAGGTTCTACTGACATCTTAGTAGCAACGGACGTAGCAGCTCGTGGCTTGGACATTTCAGGTGTAACCCATGTTTACAACTTTGACTTGCCTCAGGACCCAGAAAGCTATGTTCACCGTATCGGACGTACAGGTCGTGCAGGTAAAAAAGGTCAGGCGATTACATTCTCGACTTTCCGTGAATCTGAGCATCTTAAAGCGATTGAACGTATGACTAAGCGTCGTATGATTAAGAAAAACATCCCTTCTTACGATGAGGTTGTAGAGGGAGTTCAACAAGCAGCTAGAGATGAACTGATCGAAATGATCGATAAAGGCGAAGCGGAAAAATTCACTCACGCAGCAGAACAGTTGCTAGAAAATCATCATGCGGTTGACGTGGTTGCAGCAGCGTTGAAATTGTTAGCTAAAGAACCAGACCAAACACCAGTTAAGCTGACTGAAGTTGCACCATTGCGTGGTAAACGTGTTCGCAACGACAATAAAAAGCGCAGCAATTACCGTGGAGGCGGCGGTGGCCGCGGACGTAACGACCGCAACAAAGGTCGCGGCGGACGCAACAACGATCGCAACAAAAACTCACGCGGTAAGAATTACAACAACAAACGCTCTTAATAAATTAGAATTGTTTCTTTTTGAGCACGTTAGTATAATGGGGATAAATTCATACAGATTCTAAAGGGGTAATCCTATGGTCAAGATAATGATTGTATCAATCGCAATTATCATAGCCGTTATGTTTCTGACGATTTATGCCATTTCTAAAGGTTACGCATATGAACATAAAGTGGATCCTTTACCAGACGAGAAGAAAAGCGATGATGATAACTCCGATTCTGATAATAAAGAGTAGTCATTGAAAGGAAGATCCTTGGTTATTGATTAACCAAGGATCTTTTTTTGATTTTGGCGATAGTCGCGGTGTGGAAAAGGATCAATTTTGGGGCTTCCTGTAGTTTGGATTTTGCGTCATTAATGTTATATTGGTTAATTAAAATCTCGTTCAAACCCTCAATTACTACATACCTGAATACAATCTCACCATTCCGGGTATAAGTTGTAGTGTGAGATTATATTTAACTCTCAACAATAAAGGAGACTTTAATCATGAAGGTTTTTGTAGTAGGTGCAAATGGTAAGATAGGGAAACAATTAGTTCATTTTATACAAGACAGCAAAGAGCACGAAGTTCGTGCAATGGTAAGAAAAGAAGAACAGAAGAAACAATTCGAACAGGAAGGAATCGAGGCTGTACTGGCAGATCTAGAAGGTTCCGTTGATAATATCGCAGAAGCGGCTGAAGGTTGCGATGCGGTGGTATTCGCAGCTGGTTCAGGTCCTGATACTGGTTCAGATAAAACATTATTGATCGACCTTGATGGCGCAGTTAAATCTGTTGAGGCTGCAGAAAAAGCAGGAATCAAAAGGTATATCCAAGTTAGCGCATATCAGGCGAATAATCGTGAAAACTGGAACGATAAAATCAGACACTATTATGTCGCAAAACATTATGCAGATGTAGCACTTGAGCGAAGTGATATGGATTACACTATCGTTCGTCCAGGTGGTCTTACAAACGATGAAGGCATTGGTAAAATTAAGATAGGAGAGGGAATTGCACCAGGTTCCATTCCTCGAGAAGATGTAGCGCTTACCATCTTCCACCTGATTGATAACCCTAAATCGTATAATAAAGGGTTCGATTTGATTACAGGTGAAAATAAGATTAAAGATGAAATTTTTGAACTATAATTAGTTTAGTGATATAGCAAAGCCCCCTTTCTACCGAAAGGGGGCTTTAATTATTAATCTAATACATATTTTTCAAAATAGCTTTGGTAACCTTCGTTAGGAGTCCGACCAACTACTCTTTGGTCTACTTCTTCTCCATCTTCAAAGTGAACGACAGTTGGAGTTCCTTCAATCCCGAAGCCGCCTTCACTTTTGCTATCCCATGCTTCTTGGAATTCCAACACATTGTATTGAACTAAGTCGACACCCATTTCTTCAGCAAGAGGCATGATCTCAGGTGTAGTCTCCTGACAGATGCCACAAGTAGGACTGAAGAAATAAACCGTCACATCTTCACCATTTTCTAACTTTTCATCAAGTTCTTCAGGTGTGATGATGTTCTGATAGTGCGGATCATCTAAAAGGTCAGCTGTCTCAGCATGGAGGCGATCTTTACCATACGGGTTATCCTCCTCGACATTTTCCGTTTCAGCCATATTAGTTAAGAATGCCGTTGCAATAAATAAAATAACGATGATTCCACCGAATATAAGTAATTTTTTCATATATTAAACCTCCTTGGAATGTTTCCATCCAGCGATACTGATAATCAAAATGATCAAAAATGCCGTCATAGCTAAGAATGGAATCGTGATAAAGCCTGCCCAATCAATATATCCAGCGGTACATGAGACCCTTCCACAGCTAGGTGACGATTCTTGGAGGAATGGGAGCTTTTGTAAGCCATAGTGATAGGTTGAAACTAAAAAACCAATCCCTGCAAAAACTGTGCTATAAACAAATGCTTTAGAGTCCTTCAATATAACGCCGATTAATAATATAATGGCGATTGGGTACATGAATATACGTTGGACCCAGCAAAGTTTACATGGTTCATATAAACGGATCTCTGAAAAGTATAAAGACCCTAGTGTCGCTGCAAAAGCTACCACCCAACTAAATATCATTAAGTTCTCATTCTTTTTATTCATGGCTACTCCTTCATAAATCATTGTACAAGAAGATTATAGTAGATATTCGACTAGAAAGTAAGTGAAAAGTTTTAGACACTTTCGTGAATTTGAAAAAAAGTATATTAAACTGATTAAAGGGGGGAGGGAATTCCGTGTGGAGCGTTCATTCATTGATTAATAAAATAACATCAGCTATTACAGCAATCCTCTTAGTACTTATAGGGCATTTTTTCTATACCGGTTATGATGTATCAGCATCATATGATTTACTTTCAACGTCAAAGATTTGGTTGTATGGTGTGACTTATGCAGTTCTGGCTTCCTTTATTATTGAGTATGTCCTTAGGAGAATGGAGATTGATTCAAAAAAAGGTTTCACCTTTTCTTATGCACTAGCAGGATATATTGGAGGAGCGATTCTTTTTTTACCTGCTCTTTCCGGTTCGGCGGGCTGGTATTTTTACGTGGTGATGTATTTAGGTATATTTTTAGGAATAGGTTTCATTTTATTCTATGGAATTCAAAAGATCCTCTCAGATTCATTAAGTCGGATGATCTTAACGCTTACCGTTGCATTGTCGACGATCTTCCTGTTGATTTGGGTCAATCCCACGCTAAGCGACCATTTTAAAAGTGAATATCAAGGCGACCGATACATCGCAACATTTGAAAACTTGAATGGCCAAGAAGAAGTTTACATACCTGTAAGAGCGGGGGAGCAATATATTGTTGAAGTGGACTGGGATGTTGAAGATTCAGGTAGAAGAGGATTGAAATGGCCTCAAGACAATTTATCTCTTGGAAGTGTTGAAGGAACAGGCGACTGGACTTATCGTTTCCAAGCTGATAAAGAAGGTGAAATAAAACTTATCTATCATGGTCATGAGATTTCTGGAGATATAAAAATAACATGGAGTGATTAGATTAATAATCTCCCCATGTTATTTATTATTTGTCTAAGATTTCTTTTTGTAAGTCGTCAATGCCTTTTTCTAATAGTTCAATATAAAACGACCAAGTCAGCCCTTCATCTTGACGTTCAAAAACTCTAATCATCAAGTCGAAGTTTTGAATGATATACTCCGTAGGCACCCCTCTATTTGTTAGTACGGAATTCAACCAATGTGTGTAATCTTCGAAAATAGATGGGTTGTTTAATTGGTAACTAGTGTGAAGATAACGCATGTGATAGAAATTATCTTCAGTACATTTTTCTATACCTCGTTGACCGAAACGATCGTGCAATTGAGGGTTTTCCTGATATATTTCATCCACAATCGACTTTACTACCTCTCCGATTGCTGGGTCAAAGGTAATATTTCTTGATTGTAGTTTCATTCCGCCACCACCTTATACTTTTTAACAATGGGCACAATACTGGCAAGCTCTTGATCTGGATAGTTCTTCTCCATATCATGGATTTTTTTAAAGTTTTCACTTCTTGCCCAATTCAAATAGTCTTCTTTCGTTTCCCAGACGGTATGGACCGTCAACTCTTCAGGTTTTTTATCGTTCTGTAACAATTGGAATTTTATGAATCCGTCTTGTTCGTCAACGGATTTGGACCTATTTTGGTAAATAGATATAACTTCATCTGCTTTTTCTACTGGTACTTTCACTAAGGAATCAACTATATACATAAGATCACCTGTCTTTCTCACTTAACCAATCATTGAAATCACTTACGTTCTGGAAGTAATAATCATGTTCAATATGGTCTTTTAATTCTGCTCTGTTATGAAAAGCGTAACCACCTATTATAATCTTCGTATCTGACAACTCATTTTCGTCCCTAATCATTTGGCTTAATTCAATGGCTGCTAGGGCATGGTCTGAAAGAGTTATTGAGAATGCGATATAATTAGGTTTGATTTTTTTGAGCTCTTTAATAATATGGGCATTTGGCAAGTCTGCTCCGAAATAATAGGTTCGGTAACCAAAATGTTGAAATATATTTTGAATCATCTGAATGCCCAATGAATGTGCGTTCGTCTCAACTGAGAAGAGTGCAGCGGTTTCTTTTCGACGTTCATAATCAACCGGCATCTTTTGCAACCCCAACTGAGAAATAATCGTTTGCGATATTGCAGTCGAGAAATGTTCTTGGGCGACGCTGATATCATTAAACTGCCAACTGTTCCCGATATCGTACATCGAGCTAGCAATCATAGAGTAAATATCATCCAAGGAGTAATCATCCTCTAAAGACTTAGATATGATATCTTGTGCGGATTGTATATCCCCATCAGTAATGGCTTTCATATATGCTTTTTTGTATTTGTCCATGGGAGTCATCCTTTCAACTCCCTCCTTTGCAATTAAATTCTCTATAAACTATTTAATTCACTATTTCTAGAATAACAGTACAGGGGCGTTTTTGACTAGTTAATTAGGCCGAATTGAGCCATTTGTAAGTCATCTTGAATATACCTAATAATTAATATATAATTATATAAGCAATTGATTATATAAGGAGGAACGCCATTGGAGAAAGTGCGTATGGGTGTTGATGCAGTTGCTTCGATTCTGAAGTTGTTGGGTGACAAGAACCGCTTGTCGATCATGCGTTATGTGACAAATGATGAGTGTTGCGTTTGTGAATTGGTGGAGTTGTTAAATATGAGCCAACCAGCAATCAGCCAACATTTAAGGAAGTTGAAAGATGCGAAGCTTGTGCTTGAAAATCGTAAGGGTCATTGGGTTTTTTATAAAGCGAATAAAGAACATGAGTCGTTTGAAATGATTGCTTCTATTATCGATCAATTACCTGATGGAAAAGAGGAGCTTGAAGAATTATCAAATAATAATTTAAGAATTATATGTGATTAGAGAGATAAGGGGTTATTTTTGTGGAGATTATTTTAGCAACTATTATATTTTTAGTTACTTTAACTTTTGTAATCTGGCAACCTAAGGGGTTGGGAATTGGATGGACTGCCTGTGCTGGGGCAATCATCGCATTGATTGTAGGTGTTGTCACTTTTCAAGATGTCATAGATGTGACGGAACTTGTTTGGAATGCGACTTTAGCGTTCATCGCGATCATCATCATTTCATTGATTTTAGATGAAATTGGGTTCTTTGAATGGGCCGCACTACATATGGCCAGAATTGCAAACGGGAATGGGGTCAAAATGTTCATTCTCGTAACTTTGCTTGGTTCGGCGGTTGCTGCTTTATTCGCAAATGATGGGGCAGCTCTGATTTTGACACCAATTGTTCTTTCGATGGTTCGTGCATTGAACTTCAAAGAAGCAATGATCCTACCCTTTATTATGGCTAGTGGGTTTATTGCCGATACGACTTCATTACCATTCATCATCAGTAACCTGGTGAACATCGTATCTGCTGACTTTTTCGGTATCGGATTTACTGAATATTTAATTCGGATGATTATTCCTAATCTGTTTTCGATGGTTGCCAGTATCGTAGTTCTTTACTTGTTTTTCAGAAAAAATATACCAACTGAATACGATGTGGCAAACTTGAAGGTCCCGAAAGACGCAATCAAAGACCACCGGATGTTCCGTTTATCATGGGGAGTTCTATTGGTATTACTGATTGGTTATTTCGTAAGTGAAGTTATTGAAGTGCCCGTATCATTCATTGCAGGTATCATTGCCATTTTCTTTTTAGTTATGGCAAAAAGAAGTCCAGCAGTACCTACAATGGACGTTGTAAGAGGAGCGCCGTGGGCAATCGTCTTTTTCTCCATCGGAATGTACGTGGTCGTTTATGGACTCAGAAACGTCGGTCTGACCGACGTGCTTGCAAGGGTACTCGATGGTGCAGCTGACCAAGGTTTATTCGTCGCAACAATATCAATGGGCTTCATTGCAGCGGTTTTATCATCTGTGATGAACAATATGCCTACAGTCATGATTGATGCACTCGCAATTGCTGATACGAATACTACAGGTGTTGTACGAGAAGCTTTAATCTACGCCAATGTCATTGGAAGTGATCTCGGTCCTAAAATCACACCGATCGGTTCCCTAGCGACATTATTGTGGTTACATGTTTTATCTAAAAAAGGAATCCATATATCATGGGGATACTATTTCAAAGTGGGAATCATCCTGACTGTTCCAGTCCTATTCATCACTTTGGTCGGGTTATTCTTATCATTAGTATGGATCCAACTATAAAGGAGGGGTTATTATTATGGCAGAGAAACCAATTTTGTATTTTCTATGCACAGGGAATTCATGTAGAAGTCAGATGGCAGAAGGGTTTGGACATGAGCTGTTAAACGATCGATGGGAAGTGAAAAGTGCAGGGATTGAAGCCCACGGTATGAACCCGAAAGCTGTGGAAATGATGAATGAAGTAGGAATTGATATTTCCAACCAGGAATCAAGTGTAATCGATCAAGATATTCTAAATAAATCCTCATTAGTGATTACACTATGTGGAGACGCAAAAGAAAATTGCCCGGTACTACCAAAAGGGATAGAATCTGATCATTGGGGCTTAGAAGACCCTGCAAAAGCAACAGGAAGCGAAGAAGAAGTCAATGAAGTATTTCGTGAAGTACGTGATGAAATTAAAAAAAGAGTAGAAAATCTAAGCAAATAGAGATATAAAAAGATAGCGTCTAATTAATAATGCTTTGTTATCCAACATGAAACAAAACAGATATAGATACAAAAAAGCCGATTCAGTCTTCTGAATCGGCTTTCTTACGTTTAGATCATAATTTCAATGTCACTTTCTTCTTTCAGATCTTCAATTAACTTTTGAAGTTGTTTGCCTTCTTTTTGTTGAATCAGTTGTTGCTCTAATTGTGGTTTAACCTGTTCAAAATCTTGAACCTCTTGTTCAGCCTGGCTCATTTGTTCCTCATATGTTGCATATTGCTCTTCTAGCTCTTCTTCAGTAACTTCGACTTCTTCAGTGTTTTGGTCGATAAATTTATCAGTCACAAGTTGATTGCGAAGGTCTTCTCTAACTTCTTCTTCGCTTGTTTCGAATTGTTCAAAGACTTCTGAAACGTCTTGATCTTCATATTGTTCTTCTAATTGCTGGACAAGTTTATCGTATTCTTCATCTACTTCTTCATCAGAAGCTTCAATACCAGCGTCTTTTGCATTTTGTTTGATTACTTCAGTGTTAATTAGTTGATCTAGGGCTGATTTTCGAATTTCATCTGAACGTTCTTCAACATTCATACCCATACTTTGATAGTTCTGTTTCACCATTTGTTCATTTTCAAGTAGTTCTTCTGCTTGAATTTCTTTACCATTTACAGTAGCTACGACTTCTACATCAAGTTCTGAAGCAGAATCGCCTTCTTCAGCGCTGTCACCTTCGCCACCTTCGTCGCTTTCACCTTCAGTGCCTTCTTCTTCTGTATTTTCATTTTCTTCTGTTCCTTCTGTATCAGTTGAATTGTCGTCTTGTCCATCTTCCTCGCCACTTGAACAAGCAACTACGATTGCTGTCAAAAGTACAAGTATCCCCGCTAAAAGTAATTTCTTCACTACTTACACATCCTTTGAAGTATATTTTCTGTGCCATTTATGAATGGTAGCATACGTTGAAGAGCTAATACAAGCCATACAGAATTTTGATATTGAATTGTAATATTTATCATTTCACTTGCATTATTCCCCGAAAGGAGTTATAGTATTAAATGTACGAAGGAATTGAACGCAAGTTACTTAATGACCTCAGGTTAGAAGTCAGTCCAGTAAGTCGATTCAATTGTTTTGTGAATATATTTTTTTTAGGAGGTCATTAAGAATGACAGGTACAGTAAAATGGTTTAACGCAGAAAAAGGTTTTGGTTTCATCGAACGCCCAGACGGTGACGATATTTTCGTACACTTCTCTGCGATCCAATCAGAAGGTTTCAAAACTTTAAACGAAGGTCAATCAGTAACTTTCGACGTTGTCGAAGGCGACCGTGGACCACAAGCAGCTAACGTAGTAGCTGAATAATAAAAGTTAAATGTAAAAGGCGTACGTTACTAACGTGCGCCTTTTTGTTTGCGATTCTTCAGTTAGATACTCGTCATAATGACGGGTATCTTTTCTATATCACTAAAAGGAGACGAACACCATGAGATGGACAAGTAAAAAATTCGATGCACTATCAATTAATGAACTTTATGAAATCATGAAACTTCGCGTGGATGTGTTTGTAGTAGAACAAGATTGTCCTTACCCTGAATTGGATGATTATGATCAAGAAGCCATTCATTTGTATGCGGTAGACGATGAAAAAATTGTATCCTACAGTCGTATCATTGCACCTTCTGTTAAATATAATCAGGCTTCAATTGGTCGGGTAATAACGTTACCTCCTTATAGAAGGGATGGTCTAGGAACTGAGTTGATCAATCGTTCTATTGAAATTGCTCGTGAAGAATGGCCTGAGAATGATTACATAAAAATTCAAGCACAAGCACACCTCCAACGTTTTTATGAAAATTGTGGTTTTGTTGTAATGTCAGAGGAGTATTTGGAAGATAATATTCCTCATATCGATATGATTGCAAATATTAATCTATAAGGGGTTGTAGCAATGGACAGGAAATGGGCTGTTGATTGTACTATGCGAGAACTGGTAGATATTTGGAATATTAGCTTTGAGGGGTATGCGGTCGATGTTAAGATGACCCCAGCGACAATGATTGAACGAGTTGCAAATGAAAACCTCGACCTTACTCGTTCGGTCGTATGTTTTGAGCGCGGAAAGCCAGCTGGAATCGTTATGAATAGTTTTCGTGAAATCGATGGAAAAAACTATGCTTGGAATGGTGGAACTGGTATCCCTGTTGCTTTTAGAGGAAAAGGAGTCAGCCGATATTTAATGGGTTCGGTTGATCAAGTGTATAAGGATAATAATGTTGATATCGCTGTTTTAGAAGCTATTTCTTCTAATGAGAAAGCGATTAATTTGTACGAAAAAAATGGCTATGTAATTGATAACCGTTTAAAGTTCTTAAAAGCTGAAAAAATTGTAAAATCTAAACTAACAAGCCCAACAAAATATCAAATCGAAGATATTCCAAAAGAGAAAATTCAATCACTATCTTTTTATCGCGAAGAGGTTCCTTGGCAAAACCAACTAAAGAGTCTAAAAGGTGCTGAGTGCAAATGGTTGGTGGAAGACGGAAGTCCTGTTGCTTACGCCGTCTATCGGTCTTCATATGATCAATTAGGGAGTTTGGAGCGTGTTGTACTGCATCAGTGCAGCATCGATTCTAAATCCGTTGAAGGTGAGGAGAAAATCCGTTTATTGTTGGCAGATGTCTTTCAAGTTGAAAAAGGGGATTTTCCTAGGGTGATTTCTAATTTCCCTGTAGATGATGGATGGTTCATTGAAATTTTTCAGAAGATGGGGTTTGAAGAGTTGATCGAACAAGTATATATGAAGAAAATATATTAATTTTATTAGAATTGCATGATTGCTTTGCTTAAAGGGTAATACTTATATGTAACCAAGATTCCAAAAAAGGAGTGTTACTATATGAGCGCAATTTTTACTTCAAAAGCGACGGCAAAAGGTGGCCGTGGGGGTCATGTCAAATCTGATAATGGAGTAATCGACTTAAACGTCGTTATGCCAACTGAAAAAACAGATGAAACTGGAACGAATCCAGAAGAATTATTCGCAGCAACGTATGCAACTTGCTTTGATGGAGCAATTGGTGCCGTTGCTCAGGATAAGAAAGTCGATGTAGAATCGACTACACATTCTGAAGTAAGCTTTATGAAAGATAAAGAAGATGGTGGCTTTAAGATTTCAGTGAAGTTAATTTCAGAATTCAAGGGAGTATCTCAAGATAAAGCTGACGAATTAATGAAAGCCGCACATCAGGTGTGCCCGTATTCTAAAGCAACACGTGGCAATGTCGATGTAGAGTTAGAAGCTCGAGCAATATAATAGATTAATATCACTAATACAAAAACAACCCCGCTGGAATCCCAGCGGGGTTGTATTGTATTATCATATTTTATTCTAAAATCTTTACTTTCAAGCTTTGTCTTCCGAATTTAAATGCTTCAGCTTCGCCTGGGACGAAGACGTCGATACGATTACCTTTAATTGCTCCGCCGATATCAGCAGCTGTAAATGTTCCATATCCTTCAACCCATACTTTAGAGCCTAGTGGAATGACATTTGGGTCAACTGCGATTACTTTTGCGTCAGGATTCGCGCGAAGGTCAACACCTGTATAAGTGATGCCACTGCAACCTTCACAATAAGCGGTATAAGCAGTTGCTTCAACTGTTAGCTCTATACCTTCTGGTTCAGATTTAGATGAAGCTTGTACAATGTTTTGATCCTCTTCTTTTTCTTCAGTTTCTTTTTGAGGTTCTTTCTGTTCACTAGCTTGAGCTACATTTTGTTCTTCTTGTTCAGATTTTTGTTCTTTTTGCTCTGTTTCTTGTTCAGATTCTGGTTCGTTCAAAGTGATTTTGTCTTTTGCTTCTAATGTTTTGTCAGAAGTTGATAGATCATAAGCTATATTATCAAAAGTTGTTTTGTTTCCGTTACTAGTAGCGTGAGTTGATTGATCTCCGTTTGCCTGTGCGTTCACACTTAGACTTGTCATTAAAATTATTGAGAATAGAATTATGATACCTGATAAAGATTTTTTCATTTACCATCCCTCCAGATGCATTACTTCAAAGTAGAATGGATATTTATGGTTGCTAAAATATCCACCTTGTGCAGTATAACAGGCATGTATCACAGGTCAATTTCAATGCTTATACAAGGAGGTTACGTTTATATATCATCGCACGTAATGATTCTGAAAATTAAAACCTATTTGATTAATCGGCTATCTATCGGTAAACTGATGAAGGTACGTCTTAAGTGGAAGGAAGAGTGCATTGAAGAGAATTATTGTTCTGGGATCCAGTGGGGCAGGGAAGTCTCAACTGTCTCGAAGGCTAGGGAAGTTAATGAATACAGAGGTTTTCCATTTAGACTCGTTTTTTTGGCAGCCTGGTTGGAAAGCAATAAATAAAGATGAATTTATAAATGCACAAATGAAGATTGTTGAAGAAGACCAATGGATTATTGATGGTACATACCTATCAACACTCGATATTCGATATGAAAAGGCCGATACAATAATCTTTTTAGAGTACCCTAGAGTTAAATGTTTGTATCGTGCTATAAGCAGATTTTTAAAATATAGAGGAAGAAAACGACCAGACATGGGAAAAGGTTGCCCTGAAAAGATAGATATGGAATTTTTAAAATACATATGGGACTTCCCCAAGAAAAACGGCCGTAAAATTAAGGCTAAGTTATCTGAAGAGGAGAAAAGAACAGTTATCCATTTAACATCCCAGAAAGAAACAGATGAATTTTTGAGCAATTTGGAAAGCTATATGTAAGATATGCCGGAATTAATCAATTGACGGATAGTAGTGTAATCGTTTTACAATGATAGATAGTGCAAGATATAAAAGACGAGCGGTTTGTAAGGAAGGAGAACATACTTTGAAAATCTTGTTGATAAATGGATCCATTGTAGGTGAGAAAACCAAGATATTACTTGAAGCTGTAAAAACAGAACTTGAAAAGTTTTCAGCGGATTATGAAATAAAAGAATTGAATCTCGAGAAATATGACATGCAATTTGCTGATGGAAGACCGAAGGATGATTATAACGAAGATACACAATCGATGATTGATGAAATGGAGGCAGCAGACGGCTATATTATCGCTACTCCTATTTTCCAAGGTTCTATCCCAGGTGCGTTAAAGAACTTGTTTGATTTAATCTCTCCAAAAGTGATGCGTTACAAGCCTGTAGCAATTGTTGCGAATGGTGGGACATTTCAACATCACTTGGTAATTGAAAATCAATTGAAACCAATACTGGATTACTTTAGATCACTTATCACACCTAACTATGTATATACTCAGTCTGCTCATTTCTCCCATGTGAACGAAATCATTGATGAAGACGTAAAGTTTAGAATCGAGGAATTGGCTCGAGTATTTTATTACTATATGCAAATGAGTTCTGACTTACAGAAAGGTGACAATCTATCCACGGATTTTTAAAAAGGAATTGCGGAAGCACTTCAAATGACTGAAGTGGGTATAAAGAGAACCGGACGATTAGACGATCGTCCGGTTCATTTTATTTAATACAAGAATGGAGTTGCGCCACTTTCTTTGATAATTGCGTCACTTTAAAAGTTATTTAAAGGATGCTTATACTTCTTTTATTCTACTCTATTCTCCCTTAAAAACTGGGTTTCTTTTATCTAGGAATGCTTGGACTCCTTCTTGGTGGTCCTTTGATTGACGCATTTTGAGTTGCCCTTTCGTTTCAGCTTCTAAAATGGCCTCAAGCTTTGAAATATTTTGGTTAGCATAAATATTCTTGGTTTCTATCATGGCTAATAATGGAGAGTTTGTCAGTTTTGAAGTGTACTGATTAACGGTTTTATCTAACTCTCCTTCTACGATATGATCTACCAATCCTAGTTTTAATGCTTGTTCTCCTTGGATCATTTGGCCTTCCCAAATCATGTGTTTTGCTTTCACTGTTCCAACTCGTTGCTCCATGAAGAAATGACCACCGCCATCAGGAATTAATCCAATACCAATGAAGTTCATGGCGATTTTAGCATCCTGTTGTGCGATGACATAATCACTAGCCAAAGCTAAACTTAGGCCTAGGCCAGCAGTCGCTCCATTTAAAGCGGAAATCGTAATTTTAGGTAATTGATAAAAAGTCGTAATGACTTCTTTTATTAAGCTCATAACTTTTTCGAAGTCTTTTGGGTCTGAAGACTGAAGCATCATCTTCACATCGCCACCCGCAGAGAATGCCTTCCCAGCTCCAGTCAGTACGACTACTTGAGAAGAACTCTCCTTCACTTCTTTTAAGCGCTCAGCCAATGACTCCAACAACTCTAGGTTCATAGAATTGAGTTGATCAGGTCGGTTGAGTGTGATTGTAGCAATATTGTTTTCTTCATTTAATAAAACTGTGTCTGTCATTGTTTGCACCTCGTCTTTTATTTAATCATCAATTTTTTGAAATACTCAGTGGCCACTTGGAATTCTTCTCGGTCATAATGGATGTTAGCGAGAATTTGTACAACTTCATTGTACGAAGTTGAGTCTTCTGTCTCCTCGAAAAAAGGGAGGAGCACTTTTTCTGCTTTTCGAATGAAATGGAATTCTCCGATGGTACCATGGATCTGGTGGTCGAGAATGAAGAAGCGATGCTGGAAGCTAACGTGCTTTTCCTTCTTCAATAACTCTTTCCCTTTATTTAAATATTCTTTAGCTTGATCCAATTCTCCTTTAATATAATTGATTTTCGATAAAATCAAATACTTTTCTAATACCTGGTCTGAATGTAAATCCTCTGTGACAGTATCATCAAAAAAATTGATTGCAACGTCGTATTCTTCTTTCCAATAACTAAGCACAGCTAGGTAATGTTTGGCTTGTTCCCGTACATCAGAAGTATGTCCCATCGGTTTGGAGTGAAGAACTTGCTTTAAGTAATTTTCAGCCAAGTCATAAGCTTCTAGTATGGTGTAATTAATTCCGTATAAGATATAGCAATCCGTAACTTTACTATAAAGGAATTCATTAGCGAATTGGTCTGTAGCCATCTGACAATAGTAGTTGGAATAAGCGGGTTTTTTCATACTCGTGAGTGACAAGGCTAACAAATAATAGATTTCAGGGTCCTTAAGAGTATGCTCCTCTAGCAAAAATCTAGCCTTTTCAAAATATTCGTTTGATTTATTAGGATAAGAGATTAGCTGATAATACAAACCAATGATTTTACAATAATAATATTTTTTTTCTTCATAGAATGTATTTTCAAGCCGTAACACTTCAGGCGCCATCAAACTGAATTTCTCTGAGTCCCTTTCATTTATTAAATAATAGAAGTGAACCAGCAAGAAAAAGTTTTGAGTTTCTGTTCGATGGAAAGGGGTAATGATTCTTTCTAATTCCTCGACCAGCGAAGTAGACGAATCATGATCATTTTGTTGAATTTTTTTATAAAGCTGTTGAATCTTCTTATTTATGTCGTCTTCATCATATGAAGTGATTTCGGAAAAACTGATATCAAGTCTCTCAAATAACAACTCAGCTAAATCATCTTTAGGTTGGATCGATCCATTCTCCATTTTACTCAAATAAGAGATTGAACAAATTCCACTGGCTAAATCCTTTTGAGTCATACCATTCTTTGTGCGATAGTATTGGATCATTACCCCTAAATCCATCGTCTTCACCCCTTGTCGTTGCTACTATCGTATCACTTTTACGGCTATTTAGTAAGAAGTGTAGGTGATTACTTCCCTGTTGACTAGTTGGCAAGAAAGAATTAATATGATGAAGAATACTAATTTCATATTTCGACTCATTTAGGTGCGAGCAGATAATCTGTTCGCTTAAAAGGGAAGTTCGGTGTAAATCCGACGCGGTCCCGCCACTGTGATTGGGAGCGACTTATCAAACCACTGTCCGTTTAATTGGATGGGAAGGGATGAGAAGCGATGACCCAAAGCCAGGAGACCTGCCTATTTGTTCGAGTCTTTTTCCTTCGGGTTTAAAGGAAAGGCTGTTTGAGTAGGTTAATACATATCTGTTCATGCCTTTGTTTCTTTTCCTGGAGGAAGCAAAGGCATTTTTATATGGACAGAGAGGGAGATTTTTATGACAAAAGTCAACACACTTCAAAAATGGTTATTGGCCATCGTACTTGTGCTAGTTGTCGGGTTAGCAGCTTGCCAAGGTGATAACGCTGGGGATAACCAAGAGGATGAAGAGAATTCAGATCAACAAACGGAAGAGCAAGCGAATGAGGAAGAAGAATCAAGTGGAGAAGAAGCAAGTAAAGAAGAAGGTTCATCATTTGAATCAGTGACTCTTACAGATAAAAGCGGAGAAGAAGTCACGATTGAAGAAAAACCTGAAAAAATCGTAACTGTTATACCTAGTAGTACTGAAATTGTCTTTGCAGTAGGTGCTGGAGATCATGTAGTGGGTGTGGACAAATGGTCCAACTACCCTGAAGAGGTAGCAGATTTAGAAAAAGTCGGCGATATGAATTTAAATATAGAGAAAATTGTCGAGTTAGAACCAGACTTAGTGGTAGCAGATCTAAATAATGCAGAAAGTATAGATTCACTGAGAAGTGCGGGCCTTAATGTAGTGGTCACAGGGGCTCAAAGTTTGGAAGAGGTTTATGCTGATATAGAAATGATAGGTCAGGCGACAGGCTATGCCGATCAAGCAAATGACCTAGTAGATGATATGAAAAATAGGGTGGATGAAATAGAGTCGGCTGTTTCGGAAATTCCGGAAGAAGAGCGTAAAAAGGTTTGGCTAGAAGTTGGTCCAGAATTATATTCTGGTGGGGAAGGTTCATTTATTAATGAGTTGATTACCCTTGCTGGTGGCGAGAATATCATCAGTGATCAAGAAGGTTGGCCACAAATCAGTGAAGAATTAATCATAGAACGAAATCCAGATGTTATTTTCACGACTTACGGTTCTTACACCGAGAACGTTGAGGAACAAGTATTAAGTAGGGAAAACTGGCAGGATATATCTGCGATACAGAACGAGGAAGTATATGATATTCACGGTGATCAAGTGACGCGCCCGGGGCCTCGTTTAGTTGAAGGCTTAGAAGCGATCGCTGAACATCTTTACCCAGATCAAGTGGAATAAAAGGGGCACATTCAAGTGGGAAGTAATCAAGCGACAATTCGAAAAAAATTGATGACATGGCTGCCGGTTTTGGTTCTAGTGTTACTGTTTGCTATGAGTCTATCAATTTCACTGGGTGCAGCATCGATCAAGGTTTCGATGGTGTGGGAGGTCATCGCTTCTAAAATCCCACTTATAAAAGAGTGGGTGAGCTCAGACTGGAGTGCCTCTAGTGAAACGATTGTATGGGATATCCGTATGCCGCGTGTCATTCTCGGGGCAATCGTGGGAGCTGCGCTCGGTCTCGCGGGAGCAATTTACCAAGGGGTATTGAGAAATCCTTTGGCAGACCCATTCATATTAGGTGTGTCGTCTGGAGCTTCGTTCGGAGCAGCTTTATTTTTCGTTTTCGGATGGCAAGTCACTTGGTTAGGAAATTTCACACTTCCTGCTGTCGCATTTTTGTTCGGTTTCGCGGCTTTGATGATTGTTTACTTTTTATCGCGCGTTGAAAATAAGGCGAGACTAGAAACGATCATCTTAGCAGGTGTCGTAGTTCAGGCATTCATAGGTGCTTGTTTGTCGTTGGTATTATCTTTATCTAATGAAAAGTTACAAACGATCGTTTTCTGGATGATGGGAAGTTTAGCACTGACAGATTGGAGTTATAATCAGGTCGTGCTACCGATCATTTCAATCGTAGTTGTGATTTCCTTATTTTTTGCTAGGGAATTGAATATGTTGGGATTGGGTGAAGAAGCGGCCTATCATTCGGGTGTTTCTGTTCAGCGCACAAGATTTTATCTATTAGTGCTTGCTTCTATCATTACTGGTGCAGCTGTCTCCGTTTCAGGCGCCATTGGTTTTGTCGGATTAGTCGTACCCCATATTATCCGATTGATTTTCGGTTCAGATTATCGATTGATTTTACCGCTTTCGATTGTGGGTGGGGCAATCTTTTTAGTAGGTGCTGATGCTTTTGCAAGGACAGTTCTAGCGCCAAGAGAAATCCCACTTGGAGTCATCACGGCTTTTCTAGGGGCACCATTCTTCGGTTACCTATTAAGAAAAGCTAAGAGAGGATACTTCTAGGAGGCTCGTCATGTTACAACTCGAACAAGTTTCAAAAAAAATTGAAGGTCAATCCATAGTCCAGAATGTTACGATCGAAATAACTGAAGGGCAATGTGTCGGCTTAATTGGTCCTAATGGGGCAGGGAAGTCATCATTGATCAAGCTGATATCAGGGTTGGAGGAACCCTCCGCTGGCTCGATTTATTTAAAAGGAAAGAGTGTGAACCAGTGGAAGACCAAAAAGATCGCCAAAAGCGTAGCAGTGTTGACTCAAGAAGGGCTTGCACCTTATCCGATCTCAGTTTATGATGCCGTCCTAATGGGGCGTTATCCGCACCTTGGCTTTTTCCAAAGAGAGAGTCAGGAGGATTATGATAAAGTCGACCATGTATTAGAAATAACAGGACTTAAGGACTTCAAGTCACAGATGCTAGATACCTTGAGCGGTGGTGAAAGGCAACGAGTAGCAATTGCTAAGGCAATGGTCCAAGAGCCAGAGCTATTATTGCTAGATGAGCCTACTACTTTTTTAGATATAGGACATCAGTTGAACGTCCTTAGATTGGTCCAAGAATGGCAGGAGCGTGAGAACCTTACAGTGGTGATGGTCTTACACGATTTGAATTTGGCCGCGCAATTTTGTGAGAAGCTTATTTTAATGAATCATGGCGAAGTTGTCAAAGAAGGGTCAAGTGAGGATATCATCGCTGAAGAAACTCTGCGTCAAGTTTATCATGCAACACCAGAAATCATTCGTCACCCCAAATCTAATATTCCTCAAATATTATTGAGTCCTCAGTAGTATTTTGAATGTTTTTTAGTATAATGTTAGGACAAGGGATTGTTCATAACTGGAAAATTAGAAATGGGGATTATTGAATGATTGAATGGAAGAATTTATACCGTGGCGCAATCATGGGTACAAGCGATGCGATTCCAGGAGTAAGTGGTGGAACGATTGCAGTAGTCCTAGGGATTTACCCACAATTGATCGATGGTATAACCGGCATTTTCACTAAAGACTGGAAGAAACATTTAGCATTTCTCTTACCATTGTTTGTTGGAGTTCTGCTAGCGTTAGCTGCTTTTGCGAATGCGATGGAGTGGTTGCTGGAACATTATCCGAATCAAGTGCAATTCGTATTTTTAGGACTTATAGTTGGGATCATCCCAATGTTGGCAAGAGAATCAGATTATAAAAAGACTTTTAATAAATCACATTATGCCATATTGATATTGGCTGTCTTATTAGTAGCTTCTATGGGGTTCTTTAATGAATCAAGTGCTTCAGCCATAGATGAGTTCAGTGCTACGACATATATCTTATTGTTCTTATCTGGTATGATGGCTAGCTCGGCTATGGTTTTACCGGGAATAAGCGGTTCGTTTCTGTTACTGTTAGTTGGGATGTATCCGACTTTTATAGAATCAATTTCAAACTTCGTGATAGATGCTTTGATCCCACTCGGGTTAGGAATCGTGGTTGGCCTATTAGTAATGGGACGTATCGTCAAGTTTTTCTTAGATAATTACTTTTATAAAACTTACGCACTCATTCTCGGGCTGGTGATCGGTTCATTATATGTAGTTTATCCAGGGTTTGAATCAGATACGATGTTGAATGTCCTCAGTGTCGTGTGTTTAGCAGGTGGTCTGCTTGCAGCCTATTTATTAGGAAAATTAGAATACCAAAATTAATTGAAATTAGGAAAGCCGAACGAGTTAATCGTTCGGCTTTTTATTTAATGTTTATTTAACCAAACCTAAGATTAGATTAACTGAATCTATTCGTGATTTAACAGAACCTAACACTGAATTAACTAAACCTATTTATCTTTTAACAGAATCTACGGCTAGTTTAACCAAACCTACTCGTGATTTAACTGAACCTACCCAACATTTAACCGCACCTATCCCATAATTATCGGAGATTCTCATCAAGTTAAGTTAATTTATGAAAATCAGGTTCACCTTTTTCAAAAGTGGAAACGTACCTGAACCCGATATCCTTCAGCAACTCTCTTGCTTCGTCAATTCGGTCACCTACTCGTTCGGGTTTGTGGGCGTCTGAACCTATCGTAACGATTTCTCCACCCATATCGTAATAGAGTTGAAGTATATTTTTACTCGGAAGAAGACGTTCCATATTATACTTGTAACCAGATGTATTGATTTCGATCCCTTGTCCTCGCGGGATAATCGTTTTAAAAATTTCCTCAATGATGTCTAGATAATGATAGACACCTTTCTCGTATTTATATCGGGTAACTAGATCCAAGTGTCCCAGAATGCTGAACTCCTCAAAATTTTTAACACATTCATATAGTTCCCCGTAGTATTTCTCATAGGCCTCATCAAGCTTAACACCTTCAAATAACCTACCTGAATGCAAGTCCTTGCGATCAGTCGTATGCATGGAACAGATAGTGAAGTCAAAGCTACGTTCTTTAAATAGCTGACGATATTGATCAAGAATATGTGGTTGTACACCTATTTCAATTCCTCTAAGAACTTGAATCTGACTTCCAAAACGATCGTTCATGTTCCTAATTTCGTTTTCATACTGATCAAGGTCGACATCAAAGATAATCGAGGTATCAGGGTATTCATAATCTATATGTTCAGTGAAACAGATTTTTTTCAATTGTTGTTCTATACCTGCTTGGACCATATCTTCCATTGGTGCTTTACAGTCAGCAGAAAAAGTTGAGTGCATATGGAAATCGTACATGTTTCTTCTCCTCCTAAATAGGTAATTCTATAAATAGATATTCTATCATTCTAATGGGTTGACAAGCACATGTACACCTCTTAGAATGAAATATAACTAAAAAACTTTACTCTGATAAAGCGATAAACAAATAAAGGATGATTTCGTGTGAAATTTCAACAACAGTTACCAAAAGGGGTAGCTGACCTATATTCGCAAGACTATCAGCTGAAACAACAAGTGATAGAAAAATTAAATCAATTGAATCAACAATATGGGTTTAAGCAAATACAAACTCCAACCTTCGAATATTACGACTTATTTGTGAGTATGCCAGGCACGATGGATACGGATCAGATGATCAAGATGGTGGATCATGATGGTAAAATTCTTGTTTTACGTCCTGATGCAACGATCCCGATCACTCGCATGGTCGCGAGCTCTGACCAGGCTGAACATCCAGAAAGCAAACTCTCATACGTTACGAATATTTTTCGTATGGAGAATGGGGAATCGGATGTTTTCTCCCGTTCATTTGCTCAAGTCGGCGTTGAACATTTCGGGAAGGCAAGTGTTGAAGCGGATGTTGAAATGATTGCCCTTGCTATTGAATCCTTTAAAAAAGTAGGGATGAATCGTTTTCAACTGGACATTGGACAAGCTAATTACTTTAAGGCACTCATTGGAGAAGCAGATTTGTCCACAGAGAAACAACTGATGGTTCAGGAAAAGATTGAACAAAAAAATCTCCCAGAGCTGAAGCAGTTATTGGAAGATTTGCAATTAGATGAAGAAATAACGAAGGTTCTTCTGCAACTTCCTCAATTATTCGGTACTTCTGAAGCGGTGCTTAAAAAGGCAGATGAGCTTGCCATCAACCAAGAAATGAAAGAAGCAGTGAGATATTTAACAGATGTTTATTCATTACTAGATCAACTAGGTTATGGATCGTTCATATCCATAGATTTAGGGTTAATCAATCATTTGAACTATTACACTGGTGTCGTGTTCCAAGGGTTCATCCATGATTTCGGTAAGCCGGTGATCCAAGGTGGGAGATACGACGACCTGACTCAATATTTCGGTATGAACCAAGACGCGATCGGCTTTGGAGTGTATGTGGATGATTTGATTGCAGCTCTAAAATCTCAAGGCATCACTGAAGAACAGTCATCTACAAAGCTACAAGTACACGCAGATGAGTGGGTGGAAGGCTTCAAAGTAGCTCGAGAACTTCGTCAAAGAGGTTTTGAGGTTCATATAACTGGAGAAAATCAATCATCAGAAGATGTTGTTTCAATCGATATCAACAAAAGCACAGTACAAATACCAAGCTCAGGTGAGCAGGTAACATACACCGATATAGAAGATTTGGTAAAGAAAGTAGGTTCGACGTATGGAAGTAATTAAAATTGCATTAGCAAAAGGCAGATTGGCAGAAAAAAGTGTAGAACTATTCGAGTCAATTGGAGTGGTTTTCTCTGAGTTCTATGAGGAAAGCAGAAAATTGATTTTTAAAAGTGATGATCAGAAGTTCGAAATGATATTAGTGAAGGCAACTGATGTAGCGACATATGTTGAAAACGGTGCTGCAGATATAGGTGTTGCCGGAAAAGATACTCTACTAGAATCAGCAGCTGATGTTTATGAAGTAATCGATCTAGGATTTGGGAAATGTCGATTTGCTGTTGCTGGTAAAGAAGGTACTGATCTAGATGGGATGATCAAACCTCGCATCGCTTCAAAATATCCAAAAGTCACCACTGATTATTTTGAACAAAAGGGCAAGCAGATCGAGACCATTAAATTGAATGGATCAGTAGAACTTGCACCTCTTGTAGGATTAAGCGATGTCATTGTTGACATAGTAGAGACAGGTGGAACATTAAAAGAAAACGGTCTCGTAGTCTTAGAAGACATGTTTCAAAGTAGTGCTAGATTAATAAGTAATAAGGCAAGTTTTAAAACGAAAGGTGAAGCCATTCAGCCGTTTATTGAAAATATTCAGGAAACCATCAAACAGTCAGAAGGTGGGCTGAAGAATGCTTAAAATCGAATCCATCGATCAAAATCAGTTCTCTACAATAATTGAAGAAAGAACTTCCCGTGATTCTGAAACATATGAAGTGATCGACGAACGTGTTAAAAACATCATCAATTCAATTAGAGATAGAGGGGATGCCGCAGTTTTCGACTACATCGAGCAATTAGATGGCGCGAAACTGGATAACCTATTTGTAACTGAAGAGGAAATCAATCAAGCATTTGAACAAGTGGATGATGAGTTAATCGATATTCTCCAAGAAGCAAGACATAATATCGATAACTATCACAGAAACCAATCAGAAAAGTCATGGTACACCAATGACGGGCCAGGAATTTGGCTGGGTCAGCAAGTCACACCGATCGAACGTGTCGGTGTATATGTCCCAGGTGGGAAGGCAGCATACCCTTCAACCGTATTAATGAATGTCGTACCTGCGAAAGTTGCAGGTGTTGAATCAATCACAGTTACCACACCAGTCCAAGCTGACGGAAAAGTGAACCCTAATACACTAGTAGCCGCCTCTATTGCGGGAGCTGATCAAATCTTGAAAGTTGGCGGAGCTCACGGAATTGCGACACTTGCTTATGGTACTGAGTCAGTTAACAAAGTCTACAAAATTGTCGGCCCAGGAAATGCATATGTTGCACGGGCGAAAAAATTCGTGTTTGGTGACGTGGATATTGATATGATTGCTGGTCCTAGTGAAGTTTGTGTTATTGCTGATGACCAAGCTGAACCGAAATTGATTGCAGCAGACTTATTAGCACAAGCAGAGCATGACGAGTTAGCTTCTTCTATATTAGTGACGACATCAAAGCGAATAGCTAACGAAGTCCAACAAGAAGTTGAAACTCAAACAAAAAACCTTTCTCGAAAAGAGATTCTAGATGTTTCGATTACTAAGCAAGGCCGTATTTATCTCGTAGATGATTTAGAAAATGCTTTTGAGTTTGTTAATGAATTAGCACCAGAGCACCTAGAAGTTCTAGTAGAACAACCTTTTGAACAGCTGCCTAAGATTAAAAATGCTGGAGCTATTTTCTTAGGGTCATACTCACCAGAACCGCTAGGGGATTATTTCGCAGGACCGAACCACACCCTTCCGACGAATGGTACTGCAAAGTTTTCATCTCCTTTAGGGGTTTATGACTTTCAGAAAAAGTCGAGTGTGATCTATTATGATAAACAGTCATTAGAACAAGTCAATCAAAAAATACAGAAGTTTGCAGAAGCTGAAGGGTTGGATGCTCACGCAGCTTCCATCCGTAAAAGGTTTGAATGAAGAAGAGGAGTGAGAGTATGCGTGAAGCAGCCATTAAGAGAAAAACTAGTGAAACGAACATCGATTTGACACTGAACTTGGATCAAAAGAAAGCAGATGATTCGATTGAAACGGGAGTAGGGTTCTTTGACCATATGCTGACCCTCTTCGCATCACACGGTAAATTCGGTTTGAAGGTGGATGCAAATGGTGACTTGCAGGTAGATAGCCATCACACAGTAGAAGATGTGGGAATCGTTTTAGGACAAGCATTTCGTGAAGCTCTAGGTGATAAAAAGGGCATCAAGCGTTATGCCTCTGACTTCACACCGATGGACGAATCATTAAGCCTTGTCTCAGCTGATATTTCGGGAAGACCTTTCCTTGTATTTGATGTAGAAGGGATGAAAGATTCAGTCGGGTCATTCGATACTGAGCTTGTTGAAGAGTTCTTCAGAGCGTTTGTTAATCAAGCAGGAGTCACCCTTCATATCAAACTCTTCCACGGGAGCAATACTCATCACATTATCGAATCGATTTTCAAAGGGTTTGGTCGTGTGTTGAATGAAGCGGCAACAATTATCGATGCAAACGGAGATGTGCCCTCGACGAAAGGGACTTTATAATAGTAGGAGTGCAAGTCAATGATTGCAATTATAGATTACGGAGCAGGAAATTTAAAAAATGTACAGCACGCACTTAAAACCATCGGCATATCTTCACGTATCACCGATCAACCTTCCGACTTGGAGGAAGCTGAAGGTATCATCCTACCCGGCGTGGGGGCTTTTGGTGAAGCGATGAAAAGGTTGAGAGAAAGTGGATTCGATCATAAGATCATCCAACAAGCTGAAGCAGGAAAACCCTTATTAGGGATTTGCCTCGGTATGCAATTGCTGTTCGAGAAAAGTTACGAGTACGGGGAGCACGAAGGATTGGGATTAATTCCTGGTGAAATCGTGCCTTTTGAAGGAGCAGTTAAGGTTCCACATATGGGTTGGAATCAGTTAGAACTCAATGGACACTTTGAGAGTGACCCGATACAAAAGCAAATCGGCGAAGGGGAATATGTGTATTTCGTCCATTCTCTTTACGCTAGACCAGCAGATGATAAAGATGTCCTTTTCACTACAACTTACGGTGAGACTTTTACATCTGCAGTAAAGAGAGAGAACGTTACAGGTATGCAATTTCACCCAGAAAAAAGTTCGAATACAGGCATGCAGCTACTGAAGAATTTCGGAGGGATCGTTTCATGAATATATATCCAGCAATAGATATCAGAGATCAACAATGCGTCCGCCTGATCCAAGGAGATTACAACCAGCAGACGGATTACGGTAACCCCGTTCATATGGCTCAAAAGTGGAAAGAAGAAGGTGCGGAGTATTTGCATCTAGTTGACCTTGATGCCGCAAAAGGTGACCCTTCGAATAATCTTACTATCATAAAAGAAATCGTTAAGCAGACTAGGCTTCCTGTGCAAGTAGGTGGGGGTGTTCGCTCGATCGAAAGAATCGAACAATTGCTGAATATCGGAGTCTCGCGAGTGATATTAGGTACTGCAGCCGTCAAAGATCCTGATTTTTTAAAAGAAGCTGTGAATCAATATGGTGACCAGGTCGTAGTTTCAATAGATGCACGAAATGGTTATGTAGCAACGGATGGATGGATCGAGACTTCAGAAGTAGATGCTGTCGATTTCTTGAAAACGTTAGACCAAGTAGGCGTTGCAACGATCGTATACACTGATATTTCTAAAGACGGCATGCTTCAAGGACCGAACTTTGAAGAACTGAAGCGGATCGATTCTGTAAATGATATTCAGGTGATTGCATCTGGTGGAGTGTCTTCCGAGGAAGATATTGAACAGTTAAGAGAAATGAATATTTATGGTGCAATCGTTGGTAAAGCGATCTACGAAGGTAAAGTTGATTTGAAGAAAGTAATGGAGGAGTAGTCATGCTAGCGAAAAGAATTATTCCGTGTTTAGATGTGCGCGATGGTCGCGTCGTCAAAGGCACGAAATTCAAGGACATCAAAGACGTGGACGACCCTGTTGCATTAGGGAAAAAATATAGTGAACTTGGCGCGGATGAGCTCGTCTTCTATGATATAACTGCTTCTCATGAAAAGAGAAACATTTTCCTAGACGTCGTTGAAAGGGTAGGTGAAGAGGTACACATTCCCTTTACAGTTGGCGGCGGAATCCGAACAGTCGAAGATTTCAGAAGTGTCCTAAACGCAGGAGCTGATAAAGTTTCGGTGAATAGTGCAGCCGTTTCGAATCCGCAATTGATCAATGAAGCGGCCGAACGCTTTGGTAGCCAGTGCGTCGTGTTATCAATCGATGTAAAAAAGGAAGACGGTGACTGGTTCGTTTTTGTTAAAGGTGGCCGTGAAAACACAGGCAAGAAACTTTGGGACTGGATTGATGAAGGTGTAGCCCGCGGTGCCGGAGAAATCGTACTGAACGTGATGGATACAGATGGAGTGAAAGAAGGCTACGAAGTGAATCTCATGAGTCGGGTAGCTGAACGCGTTCGTGTCCCTGTTGTAGCTTCGGGCGGAGCAGGTAAGAAAGAGCACTTCTCACAAGTTCTGAAAGAGGGGAAAGCCGATGCTGCACTGGCTGCTTCTGTTTTTCACTTCGGGGAAATAGAAATCAAAGATTTAAAAACATACTTATACGAAGAAAATTTACCAATCAGGTTAGGGTGAACAAGATGGAAAATATCGAATTCAAATTTGACGAACAAGGTCTTCTTCCAGCGATTGTCCAAGATGCTCGCACGGGTGAGGTGCTGATGCTAGCCTACATGAATGAAGAATCGCTTCAAAAGACAATCGATACGAAGACTACATGGTTTTATAGTCGTTCTCGAAAAGAGCTCTGGAATAAAGGGGCGACCTCTGGAAACTATCAATATGTGAAAAATATGTCTTATGATTGCGATGAAGATACTGTTCTTTTACAGGTTGAACAAGTAGGAGCTGCTTGTCATACAGGAGCGCGTAGTTGCTTTTATAGAGATATAGATTTGAACGATGACTCGTTGGATTATCGTAGAGAAATTATCCATGATGTCTATCAGTCGATTTTAAACCGGAAGGAAAATCCGAAAGAGGGTTCTTATACGAACTACTTATTTGATGAAGGCGTCGATAAAATCTTGAAAAAAATTGGCGAGGAATCCAGTGAAATCATTATCGGAGCGAAGAATGATGATAATGAAAATCTAGCGATGGAAATTTCTGATCTCGTTTATCACGTCCTTGTTTTATTAGCTGAAAAAGATATGCCGATCGAACGCGTAAAAGAGGTATTGACTGAACGAATGAGGGAGAGGTAAGGATGAGCAAATTCTGGAGTAGAAAGGTAAAAGAAGCGAAGCCTTATGTACCTGGAGAGCAGCCAGAACAAACAGATGTCATCAAACTGAATACGAACGAAAACCCTTATCCACCTTCCCAAAAGACACTTGAAGCAATGCATGGGGCTATTAACGATGATTTGAGGCGTTATCCGACTCCGACGGTTAGTGATTTGAAAAGAAAAATCGCGAATCGGGAAGGAGTAGCACCTTCTAACGTATTTGTCGGAAATGGCTCTGATGAAGTATTGGCATTTGTGTTCCAAGCTTTTTTCGAACCGAACGAAACCATCAAGTTTCCAGAGATAACTTATAGCTTCTACCCAGTATATTCGAACCTTTATGATATCTCTTTTCAAAAGGTTCCTTTGAATGCTGATCTTTCAATCGATGTAGAAGGTCTATATGATTCAGTTGGTGGCGTGATTTTTCCTAATCCGAACGCACCTACCGGGGTCGCTATGGCATTGGATGATATCGAACGCATCCTCCAAAACAACCGAAATCAAGTCGTGATTGTTGATGAGGCTTATGTGGAGTTTGGAACTGAAACAGCAGTAAAATTAACTAAAGCATACCCCAATTTACTCGTTACACGAACATTGTCTAAATCACATGCACTCGCTGGAATCCGTTTAGGCTATGCGGTCGGGCATGAGGATCTAATTGAAGGATTGGAGAGAATCAAGAATTCATTCAATTCTTATACGATCAATCGTGTGTCATTAGCAGGAGCAGAAGCGGCTTTAGAGGATGAGACATACTATTCTCATATTATTAACCAAGTAATTCAGACGCGTGAATGGGCTTCTGGAGAATTACGTTCACTAGGTTTCAATATGACAGATTCAAAGTCGAATTTTCTATTTGTGAAGCCTGCCAGAACGACCGCGAGAATTTTATATGAGAGCTTGAAGGAACGTGGCATCTATGTACGTTATTTTAACCAACCGAAGATTGATGGGTATATTCGCATCTCTATCGGGACGGATGCTGAAATGAAAATATTGATTGAACAAATTGAAGAGATTATGTCGACCTAAAATCAACTTTACTATATAAAAGTCTCAGTTAAAGTCCATTGTTGATATTGTCAAAACGCTTAAAAGCGGAAGCTTGTGACGACCTGGATGGTTTAATGACGGCGTTCGTTACAGGACGTAACGGACTTTAGCCGTCCCTAGGGGCTTGCGCTCAACTAATTTTTACTCCATTGCAATTTCGGAAAAATGGATTTTCGCACTGCGCTGGCTGATCCCTCAGGCGTCTCCGCTTCACGTGTTTCTCCTCCATACGAAGTTTTCTAGATAAAATCAACACTAAACGATAAAAGCGCCATATAAAAAAGCCAACTAGCAATCTAGTTGGCTTTTCGTTCGTTCTTCAATAATCTCATTCCATTGAATGTGACAAGTAGTGTTGCACCGACGTCTGCTAGAATGGCGATCCATAGAGTAAGCCATCCTGGAACGACTAACAGAAGGGCAATTATTTTTATTCCTAATGCGAAAGCGATGTTCTGTTTAATGATGTTCAATGCTCGGCGACTGAGTTTAACAGTGAATGGGAGTTTCTCGATATCATCACCCATTAAGGCGATATCTGCAGTTTCTAGAGCTGTATCAGTACCAGCTCCTCCCATGGCAATACCGACGTCAGAAGTTGCTAAAGCAGGGGCATCATTCACGCCATCACCGACCATAGCTACTCCACCATATTCTTCTTGGAGTTTCTTTATTTGGTCTTGCTTATCGTCAGGAAGTAAATCGGCTAGATAGCGTTTGATCCCGACTTTTTCACTGATCGCTTGTGCAGTTCTGTTGTGATCCCCAGTCAGTAAAATCGACTCTTTGACGCCGAGTCTTTTCAGTTGCTCGATGACCTTAGGAGAATGTTCCCTGATTTCATCAGCAATTCCGAATAATGCTTTAACTTCATCATTTTTGGCAAGCAGAATGACCGTCTGACCGGACATTCTCATTTGGTCAATTTGAGTTGTGATTTCGGCAGATAAATTCTCATACATACTTGGGCTGCCAACTTTATAGTGGTTGTTTCCGATACGACCGGCTATTCCTTTTCCTGTCGTAGAATGAAAATTTTCAACAGGAAGTGATTGTGATCGCTCTATCTCTGAATCTACGTAACGCATGATTGATTGAGCTAATGGATGCTGTGAACGTTTCTCCAACTCATAAGCTGCAGTGAGAAGATCTGATTGATTTACAGCTGAATCCACCCATTCTACTTGTTGCACGACAGGCTCGCCTCGAGTGATTGTTCCTGTTTTGTCGAAAGCGATCGCTTTGACCTTTCCTAAAGTTTCTAAATAGGCTCCACCTTTGATCAGAACCCCGTTTCGAGCAGCGCTACCAATCGCTGTGACAATTGCTACAGGTGTTGATATGACGAGTGCACATGGGCAACCTACCACAAGAACGGCAAGCCCTTGGTAGATCCACAGTTCATATCCACTTGATAGAAAAAGAGGTGGTAAAGTTGCCACAGCAAGTGCTACTAACATAATGAAAGGAGTATAGTATTTTGCAAAACGGTCAACGAATTGTTGAGCTGGCGCTTTATCGTTCTGTGCTTCCTCAACCATGTGGATGATCTTAGCAAGCGTCGTGTCTTTGACGAGTTTGGTGACACGTACTTCAAGGAATCCTTCTTCGTTCAACGTACCTGCGAAAACATTGTCATCGACCTTCTTATGAATAGGCATCGATTCACCAGTAATCGCAGCCTGGTTTATAGACGATTCTCCCGATTCTATCTTTCCGTCAATCGGTAGCTTTTCTCCAGGTTTGACGAGAACGATATCGTCTTTTTGTAAATCATCGACATTGACTACGAATTCCTCTCCACCACGGCGGACCGTCGCCTCATTCGGAGCCAACTTAATCAGTGATTGAATAGAAGATCTTGCTTGGTCCATCGAAAATTTTTCTAATGCTTCACTAATTGCGAATAAAATGACGACAATCGATGCTTCTACCCATTCGCCAATTATAATTGCACCGATCACGGCAATGGTCATCAATGTTTTCATATCGAACCTGAGCTTCACTAGGTTCTTGGCTCCTGCAATCAATAGGTCATATCCACCAATTACGATTGCAGCTAAAAAAGTTCCTATCGTCAGCGGATGTTCATCACCCAATGTAAAGAATCCCACTAAGCCAACCAATAGCAGAAGGAATGAAGTAAGGACATTCCAGTGGTCACGTAGGATCGAGTGAATATTCATTGCTTCTTTCTCGCTCAATTGAGTGGAAACTTGTAGGTTTTCGAAGGCTCCAGCTTTCTCCAGTTCCTCAATAGAGGCAGAGCCGTGTACTGTTATTTTAGAAGCGCCGAAGTTAACATCGGCATTTTCAACTGTCTTTAAATTTTTGACGTTATTTTCAAACGTTTGAGCACATGAAGTGCATGACATTCCTTGTACATAATAAGTTTCTTTAGCCAATGTTATTCCTCCAATTCTTCCTGGTGTTCGACTGCGATTTTAATCAGATCATGGACATGGTGGTCGTCGAGGGAATAATAAACATTTTTACCTTTACGACGTACCTTTGCTAAACCGTGTTTCTTTAGTGTTCTTAAATGGTGAGAAGTTGATGCCACTGTCGTTTCAGTGATGGCAGCGACATCGCAGACACACAGTTCCTTTTCAATTGTTAATGCATGGGCGATTTTTACTCTTGTTTCGTCAGATAAAACCTTGAACAGCTTTGCTACACTTTCTGTGGGTACCGATGCTAGTTCTTTATATATATGTTGAAGTGATTCTTCGCTTACTTCTGATGTACAATTCGGTAATTTCATTGAGTTTACCTCATTTCATTCAAATGATCGTTTGATTGTATTATATTCAAATGATGATTTGAATGTCAACCGATTGATTAAACCATTTTTTTTGATTAAACTTTTTACGAGGTGACAAAGATGATCAGAGCAGCGACGAGAACTGACTTGCAGGCGATCGGAGAAATGATCGAGCGAGTTAAATTGAAGATGAAACAAGAAGGTATTGAGCAATGGGATGAGCATTACCCGACGGTTAAACATTATGAAGAAGATTTACATAACGGTAGGTTATACGTATTCGATAGTGATGGAAGTATACGTGGAGTTATCTGTATAAGTGATCAAGGGCACCATGAGTACGAAGAAATTCCCTGGACGTATGACGAACCCTACTACTGTCTGAAGAGGTTAGCAGTTGATCCTTTAGCCCAAAATGAAGGAATTGGTCATCAATTTTATCAATTCGCAGAAAAAGTGGCGATGGACAACGGAGTTTATTATATTTGTACCGATACCAACGAACATAATCCCTCAGCCCAAAAGTTATTTATCAAATCAGGGTATAACCTAGTGCAAACTGCTGCTATTGGAGGACACGAGACCAATTACTGTTATTACGAAAAGAAATTGAATCCATGATATTGAACATAAAAACGCCCGAGGGACAGACATCCTCGGGCGTTATATCTATTATCTTTGCTTATGGGGGTAAGCAAGTAACAAGTAATTTTATACTGTCTAGCTGCAGCGCCCATCAACTAGTCAATTTCAAAGAGAATCCATCAATAAGTCAACATCCGTTCGCACACTCACGGTGGTTCCTATATTTCTTGTTTCTCTTCTCCAATTGATACGTTGATAACCGGACGCTTACGCTTTTATTATTTATCAGTGAGTGATAAATATTCATCGACATCACTTTTGCAAAGTTCGATTCCTTTTTCCCAGAATGCTTCTTGAGTGATGTCTTCTCCTAGGTGCTTCATCGCTAGATCTTCAACAGACATTGTAGCTGTGTCCCTAAGAAGTGCGATGTATTGTTCCTCATAATCAGTACCTTCCTCTAAAGCTTTTGCATAAATACTTAGCGAGAAAAGGTACCCGAATGTGTACGGGAAGTTGTAGAATGGTACACCAGTTATATGGAAATGCAGTTTGTTCGACCAATAACTAGGGCTAGTCGATTGTACCGCACCTTTGTATGCTTCACGCTGTGCTTCGTCAGTCAATTCGTTCAGACGCTCTGCTGGAACAAAGCCATTTTTGCGCTCTTCATAGAAACGTGTCTCGAATAAGAAACGAGAATGGATATTCATGAAGAATGCAACACTTCGTTGGATTTTATCTTCTAATAAAGCAATCTTATCTTTCTCAGATGATGCTTCTTTGACAGATGCATCGGCAACAATCATTTCAGCGAAAGTTGATGCTGTTTCAGCAACATTCATCGCATAACGGCGATTCAAAGGATGAACCGTTTTTAAAGCATGCGAGTGGAATGCGTGACCTAATTCGTGAGCTAATGTCGCTACATTAGACATCGATCCACTGTAAGTCATGAAAATTCGGGATTGTTCGTCTAATGGGAAACCAGTACAGAATCCACCAGGGCGTTTTCCAGAACGATCTTCAGCTTCAATCCAACCTTCTTCGAAAGCACGCTTCGAAAACTTCGCCATTTCCGGGCTGAATTTCTCGAAATGCTTCAAGATGAATTGAGCTCCTTCATCATATGATAATTTCTCTTTATTCGATTGGGTGGAAGCCCCGAGGTCATACCATTCCAACTTTTCTTTACCGAGCAACTGAGCTTTGCGATTCAAGAATTTAGCGAATGGATCTTTATGCTTCGAAATGGCCCCCCACATAGCATCTAAAGTCTTTTGTTCCATACGGTTGATGTCCAAAGGCTCTTTCAAAACATTCTCCCAGCCACGCTTTTTGTATACGTTCAAGCGGAAGCCAGCTAAATGATTGAGTGTATTGGCAAATAGATCTTCTTGATCCTTCCAAGCAGCTTCTAATTTTTCATAGACATCTTTACGTACTTCAGGGTCATCGTGGGACAATAAATTGTTAGCCTGTCCGACAGATAATTCTTTTTCTTCTCCATCAACAGTTACATTGACTGTCATCTTTCCAACAATCGTGTTATACATTTGGCCCCAAGCATGATAACCATCTACCGAAAGGGCAGAGATCAATGATTCCTCATCTTCAGATAACTGCTCTTGAGCTTTATTGCGCCACTCGTTTAGCACAAAATCCCACTCTTTTAAACGTTCATCATTAAGCAAGTCTTTCCATACATTCTCTTCTGTCTGAGCAAGCTTTTGTTGGAATGCATTAAATGCAGCGCCATAGGTAGCTGATAATTCGGTCACTTCACTTCTTAAAGCGCTAGCTTTTTTATCTTTCATGTCCTGGGCTTCTAGACAACTGATGAAAGCTCCAGACTGGCGAATATGTAGTGAGATATCGGATCCTTCTTCGATCAGGTCTGCGATTTCACCAGCTTGGCTACTGGATGTAGGTGTTTCAAATGATTGTAGTTTCTTCGCAAATTCATCTAATCGATTTTTAACTTTCTCTAGGTGGTTACGCAATTCTTTTGATTCACTTCCACCTTTGAAAAATACATCTAAATCCCATACTTGTGGGTAAGTTGTTTGTGTCATTGTAAATCCTCCTCGATATACTTCGAAATTTTCTGATAATTAAATGTGCAAATATTCAATAGAATTACAAAAATAGTATACCACGATTTTTATTTCGATTAAAGAATATTTCGTAATCTGAAATAAATATTTCACACTTTAAAATTGTTTAACTTTGTTAAAGGATTAAAGTATGTGAAAAACAAGGGCTTTCGCCAATAGGACTTGGCGATAAGCCAAGTTTTTCTCACAAAAAAATGATAGTTATTGAAACCTTTCATTCAACAACTATCATTCGAGGTCGTATTCTTCTAAAAGTACAAATTCAAAACCTTTTTCTTTCATATGAGGAATGGCGTTTTTAACTCCATCGGCGGTACCGCTCTCAGGTTGATTCATATGCAAAAGCGCAATGGACCCAGCGGTGGCACCCAGTAAAGAACGTTCCACCTCATCACTTGAGTAAGTTCCACCTGCATCACCTAAGATATCGAAATTGACTACTTCAAGACCTATGTCATTCACTATTTCTACAGCGACTTCATCATAAAATGCAGTCCCTGATCGGAAGTTACTAGGTTCTTGCCCAGTCAAATCAGTGATCAGTCGATGATTTTCAACGACTTCGTGATAAACATCTTCCGGTGACTCAGTGCCTTCAATGCCCCAAGCTTCTTTGCCCTCTACAGATAATGGTAGGTGATCGGTTCCATGATTCTCTATTTGGAATAGAGGGTTATCACTTAGTTCTTGAAATAATTCTTCATTGGAGAGAATCCATCTTTTATTTACAAAAAGAGTCGCAGGAATCTCTTCATCTATCAAATATTCAATCAGTTCCTCATCATATTTGCTTCCATGAGGACCTCCGCAAGCATCGAATGTAAGGGCAACCACCTGTTCATCAGTTGCTAATTTGTTTTTTACACCTGTGACATTCTCACCCCACTCTGTGCTTTCAGTGGGATATGAATCAAGGTCCAGGTCTGTGTTTATTTCAAGTGCTTTTTGCTCCTCTTGGGAAGAGGGTTCGTCAGCATCGTCTGCTTCCTCAGCGGGTTCCTCACTCGATGAGGTGTCTTCTCGCTGTTCGCTTTCATCTTTTTGTGGAGCATCAGCCGGTTCTTCGGAGGATTCTTCCTCACAAGCTATCAACAATATAAGCATAATTGAAACTAAAATAAGAAAAATAGATTTGTTCATTTGAATATATTACGGGCTATCTAGCTTGGTTGAATTCGATGTGATCGAAATTCGCTTTCAATAACCCATCTCCTTTTTTCACTATTAATTTTCCATTTCCTAGTGACCATTCTACTTCATTTTCTGATGAGTGACTAGGCTCTTCCAATAAATAATAGCCTTTCATTTGATTAGTAGTAGATTCTAGATTTTGCGTATAAATGGTGACAGAATCGAATTCAGTACTGTTCATTAAACTAGGATCTTGTGCTGTGTTTCCCTCACCGTCCCATTGGATTAAGAAAGGGAGGACGGTATGGCTGTTCATTTTCGGAAAAAGCATTGTCCATTCAAGCAATGTCCCATCTGGTTGGGCTCGACTTCCGGGAAAAGGCCCCTCATACTCGATCCCTTCCTGGTCAAAATGATTGATATAAGCATTCAAGTCTTCCACGCGCAAACCAAATTGAATCGGTCCTTCCATTGATTGTTCTTTTGCGAAAATAACTTGACGGATGAGTGGGTTGGTTGATTCTTTTGCTTTATCATCGTCTTCAACCCCAATCCACTCGATATAGCTTTTATTTCCCATGAAGGCGAGGTGGTTGAACGTACCCCACTGTTCATGTTCTCCGCCTTTCACAGTAACTTGTCCGTGTAGAGAAGAAAATAGCTGTTTGTGTTGTTCTGGTTGATTTGAAAATACGACAAGATGATCAAATGCAATCATGCTCATTCTCCTTTCAAAGATTAATTGAATATAGAGGCTAATTGTTCATAGGTCCACTTTCGTCTTTCAAACGGAGACACAATCGTGTTGACGATAATTTCATCTACATTGTAAGTTTGAGCCATCTCTTTCAGCTGGTCTTCAACGCTGTTTAGGCTACCAATAATCATACGTTGACGGTTATATTGAACTCTTTCTCTCTCAAAATAGGAATAGGTTTGTTTACTAGCCTCTTCTGGGTCGGGGAAGTAATCCCTTATTTGACCTTGTTCAATCAATAATAATGCTTGATCCAAGCTTGAAGCATAGTAATCAGCTTCCTCATCTGTCTCACCTAGTACGACAAAGACAGCGACACTTGCCTTAGGTTCTTTTTGTTGAGTAGAAGGGATGAAGCTATTATAGTAACGGTCCAGTGCGATTGAACCTGCTTCACCATTGATGAATTGTGCGAATGTATATGAAACACCAAGCTCCCCGGCTAATTTTGCACTATTCCCGCTAGACCCTAACATCCAAACGGGAGGTACGGTGGGTCCAAGTGGCGTGGCGCGGACTTGATATTTTTCATGAGGATATCCTTGTAAATAATCAAGTAACTGAGCCGTCTGTTGAGGGTAACTATGAACGTCTGGATATTTCCCTCCATTCAAGGCATAGTTCACGCCTGGCATACCCCCGGGAGCTCGTCCAATACCTAAATCAATTCGATCCGGATATAGTCCTTCTAACACTCTGAAAGTTTCTGCGACTTTATAGGGACTGTAATGGGGAAGTAGAATGCCACCAGTTCCAACTCGGATTGACTTAGTATGAGCAGCAATCGATGAAACGAGAATTTCAGGCGCCGACCCAGCCAAACTTTTCGTACTGTGATGTTCACTGACCCAGAAACGTTCATATCCTAATTGATCCACGTGTTTTGCTAATTCTATCGTTTGATTCAATGCATCATGCTCAGTGTTACCTTTTAATAGGGGGGACTGATCAAGTACACTTAATTTTAAATTCATATTCGACACCTCACATTTGTTGCGATAAGATAAAATTAATTGCTTTAATTGTTGAAAGGAAGTTATCTATGGGGACAAAAATCATTTGTAAATGGTGTAAAAAAGAAATTGAACAACAATCTGAATTGATTGTTACGAATAGTAAAATGTTATTGAGACCATATCATAAGAAGTGCTTTGATACATATTCAGAGAAAAAGAAAAGGGAAGCCCTATTTTTCGATGCTATTCCTCTTAACAGTACCTATTCAAATTGGATGACGGTCATTTTCCTTCTGCTACTCGCGTCATTTTATCTTTTCTTGGATGTACCAAGAGTAGCTTATATCTTGTGTGCTATTTTTCCGATATATCGACTGTTAAGTTTCCTACTATTTGAAATTAGAGCGCCACGTATGTAAGAGCTAGCAGAATCGCTAGCTCTTTTTTTATTTGACGATTTTGATAATCAGACTGAGTATAGCCACAAATATAATGGCACCAATCAGAGCAGGTAAAAGGGCGATTCCGGCAATAACTGGGCCAACTGTTCCGATAATTGAGTGACCGATCCATGCACCTACGATACCTGCGACAATGTTCCCGATAATGCCCCCTGGAACACCGCCTAACAATAGTCCAGCTACCCAACCTACAAGTCCACCGACAATAATAAATAGTATAAGTTCCATTACAAATTACCTTCCTTTCAAAAAAAGCTATATTTATCTTTACCCCATATTATATGTATGTGAAACAAAAAAAGCATAGTTCTAGAATAAGAACCATGCTATCCGATGAAGTATTTTTTATACTTTAAAAATGTTTAACTTTGTTAAAGGATTAAAGTATGTGAAAAACAAAGGCTTTCGCCATTAGGACTTGGCGATAAGCCATGTTTTTCTCATCGATCGTTTGCTAGTTGTTCCAAATGCTTTGCCGATGATACGACCTGTTCGTATAGTCCGTTAATCTGGTCTAAGTTGTCATTGAAACTGTTGATTCTGCTCTCCATCTGTTCGGTGAGCTGTTTGTTCTCCTGGGATTTCGAAAGTATCTTATCAAAAAATTGATTGGTTTGATGAACGTTTGTACTACCTTCTTTTATCAATGAAGTCGTGGACGTGACATCCTCTGATACCTGGTGGATCTGGCGATTAGTGTTTGTAACAAGCTCAGTGATGTTTTCAATCGATCCTTTTGTCTGGTCGGCTAATTTCTTGACCTCTTGAGCGACGACTGCAAATCCTTTTCCTAATTCACCGGCACGTGCTGCCTCTATGGAGGCGTTTAGTGACAATAGATTGGTTTGTTCTGATACGTCGGTGATGAAGCTCAGGATGTCATTGATTTTAAGGGAAGCTTTCTCTAATTCAGTCATTTCTCCGTATATGGCATTCATGTCATTTTCTATTCGTAGCATTTCTTCTTGAAGTCTTTCCATATCCGCTTTGCCGGTATCCGATTGCTCCTCTACAATTGTAGATACTTCAGACGTGGTTTTGGAGAATGCTTGAATATCCTGTGCATCACTCGATAATTCCTGGATCGCGGCTTCGGTTTGTTCAGAGATATTCACCAGTTTCATTGTCATCTCATTGATTTCATGAATGAGTTCTTCTTGAGTCGCGTATTGTTCTTCACGCTGTCGCTTGTTTTCGTCTTCAAATGTTTCAAGAACGAGTTGTTGTTCGATATTCAGAATCTTTGATGTAGCACTGATTGCTTTAGCGAAGTCCTCTTTATCTTCAAAATGATCATCATAGATTTTATGAAAAGATAACAGTAAATCCTGAAAGGCACACAAATACCACTTCGGCTGTAAGCCTATTTTGACATGAGCATGTGCAATCCGGACTCTTTGATTAACGAATTCTTCGTCTATAACACCGTCGAACATTTCTTGGATGTGTTTGGTTAATGTCTGTTTCAAACGTTCGACACTACTATTTTCTTCAATGATATCCATCAATGAAGATTCATGTTCTATGTTTTTATAAAACCTCGAAACGATATTCTCGATATGTAAAGAAATAACAGGTTTTAAAGCTCTTAAGATAGCTAGGTCTTGTCTGTTCAGTGAAATCATTCTTAACTGCTTCGAAAGATCTTCTTCTGGATCCAGATCGATTCTGACAGTTTCCAAAAAAGGTTCATAATTTAATCCTTCTTCGGTTTTTACTTGTTTTCTCTTTAGTTTAAGCATTCATTCATCCCCTATATGTAATTTCTGGTCTTAGCTTAATATCGGCATATAGTTTTGTATGTTGAATACTCGGGAATGTTAATGTAGAGAGGTGATGAAAATGCATTACGATCGTGCTCTTTTTATTTTCAATGGAAATAAAGATGATAATGAAGTGCAGCCTATGATCAAGCAAGTAGCACCAGAATTGATAACGTATATAAACGATTTAACCATTAAGCAAACCCATTCTGAAGAGGATTTGAAAGATGCATGTAACTCTTCAAATAAATATGATCTTCTCATCATTTATGGAGGGGATGGAACTCTACATACAGCGATCAACGTACTTGCAGCTATGGATGAAACTCCAGTGATCATGCTGTTACCTGGTGGGACATGCAATGACTTTTCCAGAGCATTAGGCATTCCTCAAAATATAAAAAATGCTACCTCGACACTTCAGAATAATAGAGTGGAAGAGATTGATGTATCTGCTATAAATGATAATTACTTCATGAATTTTGCAGGTGCAGGGTTGATCACAGAGGCTTCAGAAAATATTGATGATCAGCTGAAACAAACTTTTGGGAAAATCAGTTACTTTCTTAGTGCGGTACAAACTTTCCAACAAGGTGGCACCAAAAGGTTTCACCTAGTTGTGGATGGGGAGGAACACGAGGTTGATGCTGTCATGGTAATCGTTATGAATGGTTGCTTTATTGGCACGCATCACTTGCCTATCAATTCCATATCGGTAAAAGATGAGTTGTTGGACGTCATCGTGGTAAGGGAATCCAATATGAAAACAATTAAAGAGTGGCTTTCATTATCGAACCTTACGAGCGACAATAAAGATTTAGATCAAATCACACATTTCCAAGGTAAAAAAATATCCATCAGTGCCGATTCTTCATTAGAAGTGGACACGGATGGAGAGATTTATATGGAAACTCCGATAGAAATTAAAATGAACGATCAACCTCTGAAATTTTTGGTTGGAGAAAATTTTGGTGATTGATATAGGGATTATACATCTTTGGTTTTTGTGCAGACAGCGATACCGAGAGGGTAATATGCCCCTTCACGCTTAGGTTCTATAAGAACGCCATTTTGATAAAAATACTCGACCTCTTCGTAATTAGTGAACAGGTTGCGGAATTCCTCTTGTGTCAATTGATGCACGTGGAAACGCTGGCCACTAGGGACTCCTCGTCCTTCCCCGAAAGGTGTTGATACAATCAAGATCCCACCTGGTTTGAGAAGGCGGTAGTAATTATCGAGAAGAGTCTGTTCTTCTTCGATGTGTTCTAGGGTTTCAAAACTTAAAATTGTATCGAAAGTACCAAGTTCTTCAACAAGTTCTGGGTTTGTTGCATCTGCTGTTCTATAAGTGGAAAGAGGATGGTAGTAGTTGTCTATGGCATATTTGACAGCATCTTTATCAATATCCACACCAATGACTTCATCGATTTGTTTTTTGCGACGTTTGGCTATCATGTGTGTCCCGAAACCTGAACCACTGGCTAGATCAAGAACACGTCCTTTTTTTATATAGGGTAAAGCGAATTGATATCTCGCAATATGTTCGAGTAATAAAGGGTTGAGTGGATCCATTTCTTTAGGTATCACTCTTTCTCCAGTATCTTCTAACATGGTGAAACCTCCTTCATTCACGTCTATTATGTCAGAAGTGTATAGGAAAGGAAACCTTTTTTGACTGGTGCACTGAATACAATTATAATGATTTCATCGAGTAATGAGAGGGGTTTAATCAATGAATGAAGAAACATATCGAGAACGCAAACAAGATCCATCACTGAAGCTATTCGTCGTATTATCCAAAGCATCTAGAACCCTGTCTGACCTTGCTCAAAAAGACATGACACGGTACGGACTCAACCCAACTGAGTTCGGGACACTAGAGCTTCTTTACCATAGAGGCAAACAACCATTACAAAAAATTGGGGAACGCATATTATTGGCGAGCGGAAGCATTACATATGTGGTCAATAACTTGGAAAAGAAGGGACTTTTGGTTAGAGAAACAGCTGCTCATGATCGACGTATCAGTTATGCCGATATTTCCGACAAAGGGCGCGACCTTTTAAACGAAATCTTTCCACAGCATTGGGCAGAACTAGAGCGAATAACTGCAGGTCTTAATGACGAAGAGAAAGAACAAGCGATTCAATTGATAAAAAAATTAGGATTAGAAGCAGATCAGCTCCGTTAAACGAGCTGATTTTTTTTATATTAAATTAAGAAACTCCGGTGAAATTTCAGGGATAAGGTGCTGAATTTCAGGGAAAGGAGCTGAACTTCAGGGATAAGGTGCTGAATTTCAGGGAAAGGAGCTGAACTTCAGGGATAAGGTGCTGAATTTCAGGGAAAGGATGCTGAATTTCAGGGGAAGGATGTGGAATTCACGGGAAAGGAAGCGAAATCCACGGGAAAGGAAGCGAAATCCACTGTAACCGACGTGAAAGTCACAAGGGGCAACATACTAGTGCCCTATGAACTTTCGCGATCTCTTGTTTGCTCTCTGAAATATCTTACTAAGGTTGGCACCAACTCAGAGATTTGAGGGAATTCGATGCCAGAACCTCTCAAGTCACTTTTTGTATTAGTCGTATCGTAGACACAATAGTGGTCCATGTAGTCCACGGTTTGCTTTTGGGTTCCTAGCATTTTTCGCGCGAATGGAATTGAGAGCGAACCTTTTGCTATAAAAGAAGGAATTTGCCCTTTTGGCTCTTTGCCTAAATAATGCAATGCGAACAAACGATAAATTTCTCTAGATGAGGATGGGGAAGGGTCAGCGATTTGATAAACTTTACTGTTACGCCCTTTCAAATGGGATAAGTAAAGGGTGGATTGAATCATATAATCCACCGGGACTAAGTTGATTGGTGCTTTTCCTTTTCCTATATAAGGGATAAGCGGTAAGTTCCTAATACGTCTGAACATCTCTAACATATAATAAGGTCCATCGAACTTGAGGGTTTCTCCAGTTTCAGAATGACCGACGACGATTCCGGGGCGAATGATAGAGATTGGCAACTCGCCCATCCATCGCTGAACTTCTTTTTCAGCTAGATATTTTGTCTCTTCATAATGGTTTTTGAATCCTGTATCATGTTCGAGCTCTGATTCAAAAATTCTACCCGATCTTTTCCCTGATACATAGGAAGTACTGAAATAAATATACTTTTTCAACTCGACACAGTTGACGGCGAGCTTGTTGATTTGGATCGTTCCATTGACGTTGACGTTAAAAGCTGGTTTATAAGGTACAGATAAATCATAGATGGCTGCTAAATGAAATAAGTAATGGGTTTGTTCAGAGATTTGCTTATAATCATCATCCGATAAACCTAGCTGTTCTTTTGTGATGTCACCTGAAAAGATTGTATACTTTACTTTCGGATTAATACTCTTCAACTCTTCCAACCGTTGTTGCGCTAGATCATATTCGTTAGGAAGCACAAGAAATTGAACATGTCTTACTGGATGTTCGGAGAGGACTAGTTCTTTTACGATATATGTTGCTAAAAATCCAGGGAAGCCAGTGAAAAAATAATTGTTCATTCCAAATCACTCCATTCATTCTAATAATGTTCAATAAAACTTTTTGAAATCCTCTAAAAATAGACGGTAGCACAATAATTTTTCCTGTTCATATAATTGGGTAAGGGAGTGAGTTCGAATGAATGACTATAGAAATCAGCAACAAGAATATTCTTTTGACCCTCTGTTGGTTCCATATACGACTTACCAAACACCTCCATATTTTTATGAACAGCCTTATAACCAGTATAACCCTTATTACCATTCACCTGAGGATTTCTATCAATCTGCGAATCAACCACAAGGGTTAGGTGGAGTCATGAATTATTTCAAAGGGGAGGACGGGGAAGTAGATATGGAGAAACTCTTTGTCACCTTTGGTCAAGTGATGAAAACTGCACAGCAAATCTCTCCGGTCATGCAAGACTTCCAATCAATGATTAATGGTTTTAGAAAATAATAACCGTAAATTATTTCGAGACCCGTAAATTATGTTACAATTTAAAGCGTTTAAAAGAGATAGAAAGAAGGATTTATCATGCTCTCTAAAAATAAAGTAATGAACACACCCTTTTACTATGGCTGGGTGGTTGTTGCGGTGGCGGGTCTGAGTGTGTTTTTTTCAGGACCTGGACAAACCTTCGCGATTTCCACATTTATTGATTACTATATTGAAGAATTCGATTATAGCCGTTCCTATGTTTCTGGTCTTTATTCAGGCGCGACCCTTTTAGCGGGATTTTTGCTATTTATCATCGGGCGTTTGACCGACCGTTTCGGCCAGAGGATTATGATGACAGCGATTGGGACAGCACTCGCCTTAGCTACATTCTGGAATGCAGCGATTGTAGGTCCTGTTATGATGTTCTTCGGCTTTTTCATGTTGAGAATTTTTGGTCAAGGATCGATGACTCTTCTCCCGAATACGCTAGTACCCCAGTGGTTTTTGGAAAAAAGGGGACGAGCCCTTAGCGTAATGGCTATTGGTGGCTTTGCGGGTGCCGCTTTCATTCCACCTTTGAATTATTTTATGATCGAACAATTAGGGTGGAGAGCAGCTTGGTCTGTTTGGGGAATTGCGCTATTAGTGTTATTCGTTCCGTTTGCTATCATGCTAGTTAGAAACCAACCAAGCGAGATCGACGAGATAATCGACGGGAGGAGAAGGGGCAAAGTTTCCCAAAAACAAGTGTCCAGATTCCCCCTGTTTACAGCCGTCAGTATTGTAGCGTTGATTGGGTTAACGATCATCCCTCCAATAGATCGTCAATTGACTGAATTATTTTCTTGGATGCCACCGACCTATATCCGCATATTGTTGACCACAGCAGCTATTTTAGTAGTTTTCTGGATAGTTAAAAGAACACCAAAAAAATCAGCAGAATTCGATCATACAGAGGAAGAAGATAATCCAGTAGATAATGAAGTGAACTGGACACTGAAGGAAGCCATGAGGACTAAAGCTTTTTGGGTTATCCTTGGTTGCATCAGTATCCCTGCACTGACAAATACGGGGATTACGTTCCACATCTTTTCAATTATGGAGGGTAAATCTCTGTCGCCTGAAATTGCTTCTTTTGTTTTGTCTCTTATGGCAATTATCGGTTTTCCAGTAACATTCGTTTCAGGTTATCTAGTGGACAAGTATAAGGTGCATTATATTTTATCAGCGACGTTTGCCATCCATATCTTAGCGATTCTTTGGTTATGGTATACACAAACGGCGACCGGTGCCATCATCTATGGAGTTCTATGGGGAGTAGCTCACGGCTTTGAGAGAATTACACTGAACATCATCTGGCCGAATTATTTTGGGCGAAGACATTTAGGAAGTATAAAAAGTATCGCTCAATCAGTGATGGTTGTTGGTTCAGCTTTAGGACCTCTGCCATATGGATTGTTTTACGATGTAATGGGTGGGTATTCAGAGGTACTGCTTCTAACACCACTTCTACCATTGATTGCAGGAATATTAGTACTTACATCGCCACCACCGAAGTATGAAGATTATCACAGCTAAAAAAAGCAAAATAAAACTTCCTCCATCTCTGGAGGAAGTTTTTTGTACTTTAAGAATGTTTAACTTTGTTAAAGGATTGAGTATGTGAAAACAAAGGCTTTCGCCATTAGGACTTGGCGATAAGCCAAGTTTTTCTCATGAATCTACTTCTTTTCATCACCTAGGAATGAGATGACCAATCCACCTTCACCAGCATGTGTGGCGATGAGAGGCCCCATTTCTACAGTCATTTCATCGTTGAAATCGTATTTTTCACGAATGTTTGAGAGGATTTGTTTCGCTTTATCTTCACAATTACTGTGGGCTAAAGCAATTGTTTTTCCTTCAAAACTTTTCGTGTATTCACCAATCTGGTCTACTAATCTGCGAAGAGCTTTCTTTTCGCCGCGGATTTTCTCAGTGACTTCGATTTCTCCTTCATCAGAAGCTCTCATTAATAGTTTGATATTCAATGAACGGGCGATAGTACCGCGGAAGCGATCCAATCGTCCACCTTTAATCAAGTTATCAACAGTTCGTAAAGAAAATAATGTAACTGTTCTTTCTGCATAACTTTTCATTGTTTGAGCTAGTTCAGGGAAATCTATTTGCTTCATTTTCAATTTGATCGCTTCGTTCAATAACAATGCTGTTCCGCACGAAGTTGTTTTCGTATTGATGATTTCAACTTTACGTTCAGGCTCTTCTTCTAATAACATGTCACGCCCGAGAGTTGCGTTTTGGTAAGTGGCACTTAACGTTTTGCTGAGCGCCAGATATAAAATCGGTGTTTCTGCATCTACCTCTTTGAAAATCTCATAAAAATCGTTCGGGCTTGGGGCTGAAGTCTTTGGAAGCTCTTGCTCAGAAGCCATTTTTTTATAAAAACCTTGAATGTCCAAATCTTCCCCAGCTTTATAGGTCTCGTTACTGAAATGAATGTTCAATGGAATTACTTTAACATCGAATTTTTCTGCAAACCCTTGTGGTAAATCTGTTGCTCCGTCAACAACTAATTGAATTGACATCAAATCACCTCATATATTTTTATTGGTCGTGTATGACCTTTACTTTTCTCTTTTTAGAAGTACTGATGATGAATAGCATCAGGCCGAATATGACGATTGAGCCACCAAGAAATTGCGGCCATGTGACAAGTTCATCCAGTACAAAATAGGCTAAAATAGAAGCGCCGATCGGTTCGAACAATATCCCCGTAGTAATCGTGGATGCACTGATCCATTTCAATGACCAATTGAATAGGGTATGTCCAAGGAACGTCGGGATGATGGCTAATGCAAGGAAATATATCCATGTATCAACCGAATAGCCAACGAATGGTTCTCTCATTATAACATTATAGATAATCAAGGTAACCGAGCTTATACCATATACTACAAATGTATATGTCATTAGAGACAATCTCTTTCTAACATTTTGCCCAAATAAAAAATATCCGGTAACCGTTATAGCTCCCATTAATGCTAAGAAGTTTCCGAATAGGGCAAGTCCACTGATTTGGAAATCACCCCAACTGATTATTACACTTCCCGTAAATGCTATAAGCATGCTTAGTACTGCGCCGCTTGTGAATTTTTCTTTGAAGAAAAGATATGCACCTAAAAAAGCGAAAATTGGCTGTGTAGTGACTAACACCACCGAGCTTGCAACAGAAGTGTAATTTAGCGATTCAAACCATAAAATGAAGTGCATAGCTAAAAATACGCCGGCTGCTAGGGAGTACATCCAGTCCTTTTTTGAGATGTCTTTGAACTCAGACCGGTTCCTCCATAGAATATAAGGAAGCATAATGAGAACCGCTAATAATAATCGATAGTTTGCAATAATTGAAGCGGGAGCATCTGCTAACCTGACGAATATAGCGGCTGTTGATACAGATAAAACACCTATGACCACTGCAAGGTAGGGAGTCAGTTGGCTTTTCGCCATTAGTTCCACCCCTTAATTTAATTTAGAAATAGTGCGGTATCGGACGTACGCGGTTTAGTATAATCGGCCCAAGCGCAACGCCTGCGATCAATCCGAAAATATGTGCGTAAATATTGATATTACTATTCACGAAAGTCATTACTAGAGCAAAGATGACGATGACCATGATCATCTGTCTGCTTTGCGAATCCAAGAGGTCCTGTCTAAAAAGTAACATGAATACATATAAGCCGAACAACCCGAAAATCGCCCCGGAAGCACCCACGGAAGCATAATTCAATGGGGCTAAGTAAAGGGTCGCTACGTTTGCGAGAATTCCACATATTAAATATGCTAGAATGAATTTGAACTTACCTAGCATACGTTCTAAGACAGGTCCAAAGAGGACTAAGCTGAACGAGTTGAATAATACGTGGGTAAATCCAGCATGTAGGAAGATCGGTGTGATCAACCGCCAATATTCACCTTCAACAGCGATGAAATAGTTTTGACCCATTAATAGGTAATAATACGATTCTAGCCCAGGCATGAAGATGGTCAGTACGTGATTGAATACAAAGAATGCGGTGTGGATAGCTATAATGATTGTAATGATTGGGTATAATCGGATGAATTGACTGAAGCTTTCTGTGCGTAAAAAGTACATATTGACGCCTCTTTCATATACGTTACAAATTATTTTCTTCTTAAGAATACTAATGATTGTATGAACATGCAATTAGAAAGAAGGGTTTCGAATGATTAAAGGTACAGGGATTGATATCTGTGAGATTGAACGCATCCAAGAATTGCGTTCTTCACACCCGAAATTCGTGAAAAGAATTTTGACTACTAGAGAAATTGATCGTTTCGAAAAAATTAAAAGTGATCGAAGACGTGCGGAGTATCTGGCAGGTCGTTTCGCTGCCAAAGAAGCATATGCGAAAGCGGTAGGTTGTGGAATAGGAAAGCAACTATCTTTTCACTCTTTAGAAATCATTTCTGATGAAAATGGAAAACCTTTTTTATTTGAAAATGGTGAAAAACAAAAAGGTGCCCATGTCTCAATCTCTCATAGTAGAGCCTTTGCTGTGGCTCAAGTAATCATAGAAAATTGAATCGATAGCTAGTCTGCATAAACGGACAGGTCGTCTCATATAGTTTAATGCGGGTAACAATAAATCCAATGTGCACATTGTAACCGCAACACTATAGATCGCTTGGAACATCAAGCAATGAAAATGAGGCGAAGGAGTTGTCCAAATGAAACGAAAGCTAGTGCTTCTCTTAGTTATTTTATTCATGACAAGCTTGCTAGCAGCATGCGGAGAAGAATCGGTTGATGATGTATTACAGTCTCTGAACAAACAGGCAGAGGAAACGAATAGTTTCAAGGCTACTGTAAATATGTCGATGAACACAGGGGAAGAAAATCAGAACTATGATGTAGAAGTTTGGCACAAGAAGGATGATTTCTATAAAGTTATCATGCACAATACGAATGATGACAAAGGGAATCAAATTATTTTAAGAAACGAAGAAGGTGTCTTTGTCCTAACTCCTTCGATTAACAAAAGCTATAAGTTTCAGAATGACTGGCCAAGAAATCATAGCCAGCCCTACTTATTCACTTCTTTAGTCGACGACATCAACCAAGATTCTGAGCGAGAATTCAAGAAGACAGAGAATTATTATGTGTTCAAAGTTCAAACCAATTATAAAGGTAATCAACAATTACCTACTCAAGAAATCTATTTCCATCGAAAAACATATGATCCAGCTTTAGTTAAAGTATTCAATGCTGAAGGGGAAAAGAAAGTCGAAGTTGATTTCACTGAATATGAGGAAAACCCAACAATTGAAGACGGTGAATTCGACACTGAAAGAAACCTTGCTGAAGGAGCGATCAGTGTACCGACAATCAGTGAATTAGAGGCAGAAGAAGAGTTTAGCGTTTACTACCCATTCACGACTCCTGAAGGAACTAGTTTAGATACTGAGGAATTCGTAGATTTCGAAGAAGGTGAAAGAGTTATCCTATCTTTTGAAGGATCGAAACCTTTTACGATTATCCAGGAAAAATATGATTCTTACCCCACTAATCTGACTGTCCCTGTATATGCGTCAGGTGAAATGGTAGACCTAGGGGTTACAGTCGGCTTAATGGATAACCACTCTTTGGAATGGCAACAAGATGGGATGAAATTCGTTTTAGCCAGTGATAGTCTGACAGTTGACGAAATGGTTGAAGTTGCGAAATCCGTTCAAAGCAATTCGATGAAATAGAATGTTGATACTCAATTTCCTCTCTCAAAATTATTTGATTTTACTTCGAGCTGGTTCAATTGCGGACCAGCTCAATTTTCTTAATTGCTTAAAAGAGTGTGCATGCACTTTTCTTTGTCTAGCTCCAGCGTCCATCAACTAGTCAATTTCTAAAATGAACAATCAATAAGTCAACATCTGTTCGCTTACTCACGGTGTTTCCTTTATTTCCTGGTCCTTTTCTCCAATTGATACGCTGATAAACGGACGCTTGCGCTTTTCTAATTGACAATAGAGGCTTCCACCATCAATAATGATAGAAAAAAGAAGGAAGTACTTTTATGACTACAGAACCTTTCTATCGAGATACTTGGGCAGAAGTTGATCTATCGGCTATTCGTAATAATGTGAAGGTATTGCACGATCATTATAATGGTGAGAAGAAAATCTATGCCGCAGTGAAAGCTGATGCTTACGGGCATGGTGAAATAGAAGTTGCTGAAGCAGCCTTAGAAGCGGGTGCGGATGCTCTTGCAGTGGCAATTCTTGATGAAGCTATTCGCTTACGAATGTATTTTAAAGATATTCCTATATTAGTAATGGGGTGGATCAGACCTGAAGATGCCCCGGTTGCAGCTCGAAATAGAATTATAGCAACAGCCTTTCAATCTGAGTGGATTCGTGCAGCTAGCGAATATCTAAAGGATGAAAAGTTGGATATCCATCTTAAAATCGACTCAGGAATGGGACGAATAGGTATAAGAACGTTCGAAGAAGCGTATGATGTTATTAAGGAAGTTAATGACAGTAGCCTTAATATTACTGGAGTCTTCACACACTTTTCGACAGCAGACGAAACGGATGATTCCTATTATAAGGTCCAATTGGAACGATTTCGAGGCTTATATTCTAAGTTGAAAGCGTACTTGCCAGAAACAGTAGAAGTGCACACGGGCAATACTGCTGCGGCTTTTCGCTATCCTGAGGATACGTTTGACGGAGTAAGGTTTGGAATAGGTATGTATGGTTTATATCCGTCAGAAGATGTTGCATCTGCCACAAGAAAACCTTTAATTCAAGCTTTTTCGTTGCATACTGAGCTAATTCATGTTAAAAAGGTAAGTGAAGATGAAGGAATCAGTTACGGAGCTACATATCGTACCACAGATAATGAGTGGATCGGGACGATACCCATCGGTTATGGAGATGGCTGGATAAGGAAACTTCAAAATTTTGAAGTTTTGATTGAAGGAGAATTTGTTCCGATTGTAGGTCGAATATGCATGGATCAATGTATGATTCGGTTACCCCGCGAGTATCCCGTTGGTACAAGAGTTACCCTAATCGGCAGAAGTAGAGATCAAGAAGTTACTGTCGATGATATCGCTACATATTTGGAAACCATTAACTATGAAATTCCATGTATGTTTAATCGTCGCATTCCTAGAATTTATCGGAAATGACGGTTAAAAGGTTCGTTTTTTTGCTAAACGCGGAGAAAATGATTTAAAAATCGACATTTTTTCACATTTTTCTTTGCTTATTAGGCAAAACGATGATATCATTGTTAATAGCTTTATGGCTCGAAATTTGCTGGGGGTGTACTGAATGGCAGAAACATCAGAAGAAATTATGGTTAAGCTTCCTGTTTCTTTATTAAATGAGTGTGATCATTTAGTCGAAGTAGAATCTGAAGAATCGGATCGTAATACGGTTATTCTTCAAGCGCTTCACAGTTATGTAAAATCGGAGAAAGCTCGTAAGATCAAAGAATCAATGCGCCGTGGTTATGTAGAGATGAAAAATATCAACCTGGATATTGCATCTGAGGCTTTCCAAGCTGAAGAGGAGGCTGAAATCACTCTAGAGCGCTTAGTGAGTGGGGTGTAATTAATTTGTACGTAAAACGAGGCGACGTCTTTTATGCAGACCTTACCCCGGTGGTAGGATCTGAGCAAGGCGGTGTTCGCCCAGTGCTTATTATCCAAAATAACATTGGAAATCGTTTTAGTCCGACTGTTATAGTGGCAGCGATCACTGCACAAATTCAAAAAGCAAAATTACCAACACATGTAGAAATAGATTCAGAAAAATATGGTTTTGAACGTGATTCAGTTGTATTATTAGAACAAATACGTACAATTGATAAACAGAGATTGACAGATAAAATCACGACGCTTGACGAATACTTGATGAATCAAGTTGATGATGCATTACAAATTAGTCTAGGCTTATTAGATTTGTAAGTGTAAACCATCCTAGGTAGGTGCTAGTTTGCATCCTACAGTAAAGGGTGGTTTTTTATTTTTGTTAATTTTAGGAAAAAAGAGACCTCTTCTTTTAGGAAAATAGCTGTCGATTCCAGTCTTTTCAAGTAAACATTTGCTGTCTTTGATAGTAAATGGCTAGATTATTCTGAATGTTAGTGATAAATTGTAATTAAACATATTTTTTTGGAGGTATCAATGTGAGCGTGGATGTCAGAAGTATTGTGCTGGAAAATAAAGAAAAAATTGAAAATAAGTGGTTAAGTCAATTAGATCAAACAAGACTACAAGATTATACATCTACGATTTCAACTGATTTGATAGAGGAACAAAATCGGGAGTTCGTAAGTGTCATTTTTTCGACAATTGAAAAAGATAATTCGTATGATCATATCAACCAATTTTCTGAGAGAATCGTAAACTTAGGTTGGCCATTAGGATATCTGACTGAAGGGATGCAAACTTTCCGCACAGTCAGCATCAATGTGATCTTAAATGCAGTTGAAGAGGAAAGTAAAGAAGTCTTTCTTCAAGTTATGCAAGATGTAAATAATTGGGTTGACCCTATTAAAAATCAACTGATTAACGAATATTCTAGTAACTGGAATAACACGGTTTCACTTCAAAGAGTGGCACTTCAGGAATTATCAGCTCCATTAATACCAGTAATGGAGGGCATCACAGTCCTGCCACTTGTTGGAACGATTGATACTGACCGGGCGAAGACGATTATGGAGAATTTACTGGATGGTGTAATCAAACATCGTTCAAGCGTAGTTTTAATAGACATTACAGGTGTGCCTGTTGTTGATACTATGGTCGCTCACCATATCATTCAAGCTGCTGAAGCTGTTCGTTTAGTTGGCGCAACGTGTATTCTTGTGGGAATTCGTCCTGAAGTTGCCCAAACAATTGTGAACTTAGGTATTGATTTATCTAAATTCCCTACAAAGAGCTCTCTGAAAAAAGGGTTTGAGTCAGCGCTTGAGATGACCGACCGTTACATTGTTTCAACAAAAAAACAAATGGATGAGGCAGAAAACATCCTAGATTCTATTGGGAAGGAGTAAAATTTATGAGAATTCCTATTTTAAAATTGCATGACTACTTGTTGATTTCCATTCAAACTGAACTTGATGATCAAACAGCGATGGACTTTCAAGAAGATCTTTTAAATAAAATACACTCTACAGGTGCCATTGGAGTTGTAATAGATTTGACTTCAGTAGAAATCATCGACTCCTTCATTGCTAAGGTATTAGGTGATGTAGTATCGATGGCAGACTTAATGGGCGCACAAGTTGTTTTCACAGGAATTCAACCTGCAGTGTCCATGACTTTGATCGACCTTGGAATTCATCTTCAAGATGTTCCTACGGCTTTGGATTTAGAACAAGGGTTATCAAAGCTTAAACAGGAATTGGAGGAGAAGTGATGAAGGAGACTCTATCCTGTGTACCAATAAAGCAAGAGTGGGATATCGTCGGGGCAAGACAAGCCGGTAGAAATTTTGCATCCAACTTAGGGTTTGGTTCCGTGGACCAAGCTAGAATTGCCACCGCTATTTCTGAATTGGCAAGAAATATTTATTTATATGCAGGAAAAGGTGAGGTCATTTTCGAAGAAGTACAAGGACAAACTCCGGTGGGGCTTAAAATAATTGCAGCTGATGAAGGTGCCGGAATTCAAGATATCTCCAAAGTAATGGAAGATGGCTATTCAACATCAGGTGGTTTAGGAGCTGGTTTACCAGGTGTCAAAAGACTGATGGATGAATTCGACATCGTATCAAGTGAAAAAGGGACGGTCATTAAAATAATAAAATGGCTTAGATAAATAGAGGGGTGAGCGTACATGAGCTCATTACAAGAGGATATGTCCAATTATAAGCAACTATTAGAACAGTACTTACAAACCAAAAATGAGGAAATCCTGTATCGAGCAGAACAATTCAGTAAGTCATCCATACAGAAGAATATATCACCGGATGAAATCGTAAACGTCCATTATCAGGCGATGCTAGATTTAATTCCGGATCTTGATGATAATGTTAAGGACTCATTTTATTTCTTGATTGAAACAATGATCTCTTACGGTTTGGCTTATCAGGAGTATCAAGTGTTACGTGAAAAACAATTAGAGTTGAAAGCAGAGATCGACGTTGCTGCTAATATGCAAAATACTCTTCTGCAGTCGCACATACCGAAGAATGATGGGCTAGATATTGGAGCAAAATCCATACCTGCAAAACAAATGAACGGGGATTACTATCATTTTGTACAGGATCCAGAGAACAACGTAGGAATTGCCATAGCGGATGTTATAGGTAAGGGAGTTCCTGCGGCTTTTTGCATGTCCATGATTAAGTATGCGATGGAAAGTTTTCCTGAAAATAGAATGTACCCCAAGATGATCTTAGAGTTATTGAATCGCGTCGTAGAAAGAAATGTGGAACAAGGTATGTTCGTCACGATGTTTTATGGTCTCTATGATGTACACGATCACCATTTTTATTACGCTTCTGCTGGTCATGAACCTGGTTTCATTTATCGTGCTGATAAAGACGAGTTTGAAGAAATCCAAGCAAAAGGGTTGCTTCTTGGTGTTGAACAAGAAATGCGTTACAAACAATATGAGACGCCGATCGGGGAAGATGATTTCATCGTACTCTTAACTGACGGAGTGACGGAATGTCGACAGGGTGACCGATTCATTGAACAAGAAGAAGTACTGGATGCCATTCGTAGTAATAGACATTTACCTGCAAATGAAATTGTAGACAACGTGTATAAACAATTTGAACGTTTACAAGGATTCGAATTAAGAGATGACTTTACTCTAGTCATAATTAAAAGAAATCACTAAATGTTTAATATTAATATTGTTTGGGTAATGTAAAACCAGTACAAAAGTTAAAGTAACGAGGGGGATTTATTATGAATTTACATATCGATGATTTTCAAGATGGAAATCAAACGATTGTAAAGCTTACGGGTGAAATTGATGCCTATACAGCACCACAATTAAAAGGAAAATTATTAGAGCTTGTTGAAGAGCCGGGAGCTGAAGTTCATGTAGATATGCAAAAAGTTAACTATATGGATAGTACTGGCCTAGGAGTATTTATCAGTGCTTTAAAAGCTTCGAAAGAGAAGGAAAGTACGTTTAAATTGGTGAATTTACAAGAAAATGTTTATCGCCTCTTTAACATTACTGGATTGAACGAAGTCATCGATATTGAGAATACTGTCCGAGGTGGTATGTAATGCAGGAACCATTTGATTTTGTCGAAGTGAAGTTGCCTGCAAAGTCAGAATATGTGGGCGTATTGAGATTAACTGTTTCGGGGGTCGCTAATCGAATGGGATTCTCGTTTGAAGATATTGAAGATTTGAAAGTTGCTATTTCAGAAGCTATAACAAATGCAGTAAAACACGCATACTTTGAAGAGGATACGGGAGAAGTAACTATAGGGTTTGGAATGTATGAGAATCGCCTTGAAGTCATGGTTGCCGACCATGGTGGAAGCTTTGACCTTAAAGAAGTGAAAGAAGCGATTGGGCCGTATAGCGATGGTGACCCAGTAGATGACATGCGTGAGGGAGGTTTCGGTCTTTTCTTGATAGACGCTCTGATGGATAAAGTAGAAATTACAAATAACCATGGCGTAATTGTATTGATGACCAAGTTTTTGCAGGAAAATGAGGTGGGGCGCAGTGACGACCAAATCTCAACATCACAGTAATGACGAAGATATTTATGAACTAATAAATTATCTTAGAGAGCACCCAAATGATGAATCTACTCAAGAGAAGATTGTGCTGAAATATGAAAACCTAGTTCATTCTATAGCAAAAAAATATTCTAAAAACAGTCCGATTCATGAAGATTTGGTGCAAGTAGGAATGTTAGGTTTAATGGCTGCGATCAAAAGGTATGATGATTCTTTCGGGAAATCCTTTGAGTCATTTGCGATTCCTACGATTATTGGTGAAATCAAGCGCTTTATTCGTGATAAAACCTGGAGTGTGCACGTTCCGAGAAGAATCAAAGAATTAGGTCCTAAAATCAAGAAGGCAAATGAAGAACTGACTAATATGTATCAGGATTCACCTTCTGTTCAACAAATTGCCGATTATATCGGGGTAACCGAAGAAGAAGTACTAGAGACGATGGAAATGGGTAAAAGTTATAATGCCCTTTCAGCAGACAGAAAAATCGAGGCTGATTCTGATGGCAGTACTGTAACTATTCTTGATCTTGTAGGTTCACAAGAACAAGGGTACGAAAAAGTGAATCATCAAATGATCATTGAAAAGATCATGCCTCTCTTAAGCGAACGAGAACAAGAAATATTGAAGTGTACTTACTTTGATAACCTTAGCCAAAAAGAGACTGGCGAACGTCTCGGTCTATCTCAGATGCATGTTTCCAGGTTGCAACGTAGAGCGCTACGTAAATTGCGTGAGTCCATATCAGAAGAAGACCTGGAGGTTTTATTTTGATAGACCGCAAAGACCATATGGAAGTTGCAACTTTTCAAAAACCAAAAAAAGGAAACTACTATTCGGGAGACCGTTTTTTTTATTTGGAAAACAAAAATTATTTCATTGGTGCCCTTGCAGATGGCTTAGGTAGTGGTGAAATGGCTAAGGCTTCAGCAGATGTAGCGATGGACGTAATTCAAGAGAATCACCATCAATCGTTAGAAGTTATTTTTGATAAATGCAATGAAGCACTTATCGGCACAGAATTGCGTGGTTGTGTGCTCTCCATTATAAAACTTGATTTCACAACTAATACTTATTGTTATGCATCAGTTGGAAATATCGGTGTAATTACTCTATTCAATGACGGTAAAAAACATCGTAGCATTCCCGTTTCTGGGTATTTATCCGGAATCAAACGAAAAGTGAAAGTCCACGAACACCCCTTAAAAGAAAACACCGTATTTTTCCTTTTCTCTGATGGCGTGAATGAAAGAACACTAACAAAGGATTTTTATTCACATCAATCGATGCAACTCACGGTAGATTGGTATGAGAATCAACTAGGTGATTATATGGATGATGACACGACGCTCGTCGCTATGAAATATTTAGGGTGAAGTAGAAGAAGCTTGGAATAACAGGTTTCTTCTACTTTTTTATGTGATAAAATAGTTAACGGAAGTTGATTGATATGCGTCCATCTTTAAGGAGGAAACACATTGACAGAATTAGCGGTTGAAAACCAACAAATCATACAAATAGTCAGCAAGCAGCTGAAATTAAAAGAACAGAATGTAAAAAGTGTCATCGTTTTATTGGATGAGGGGAATACTGTTCCATTCATTTCAAGATATAGAAAAGAACAAACGAATAACTTAGATGAAATGGAAGTCCAATCGATCAAAGAGACCTATGATTACCAAGTTCAGTTACATAAGCGAAAAGAGGAAGTCATTCGCTTAATTGACGAGCAAGGGAAATTAACAGAAGAGCTGAAAAACGACTTATTGAAAGCGGAAAAACTTCAACAAGTAGAAGATTTATACCGCCCTTATAAACAAAAACGTAGAACAAGAGCTACGATTGCCAAAGAAAAAGGTTTGGAGCCTTTGGCTAAACAAATTTGGGAACAAACAGGAATTGACTTGAACGCTGAGGCGGTGCAGTATTTTTCGGAAGAACACGAATTGAATGAAGTTGAAGATGTATTAGCGGGCGCTAGTGATATTATTGCTGAATGGATCTCGGATGAACCATCTTACCGTGAGAAAATTCGTAAGTTGACGTATGATAAAGGTTCTTTGCAAACAGAAATGAAGAAAAACGCTGAGGACGAAAAAGGTATTTTCCAAATGTATTATGAATACCACGAACCTGTGGTGAAAACAGCTCCTCACCGTGTACTAGCAATGAACCGCGGAGAGAAAGAAAAAGTGCTGAAGGTCATGATTGAGCCACCTGAAGAAATGATAATGGACTTCTTACATCGTTCAATCATCAAAAGTGGTGGGGAAGAGAAGGCTTTTCTAGAAAATGCAATTGAAGATAGTTACAAGCGACTCATTCAGCCTTCTATTGAGAGGGATATTCGTTCTACTTTAACTGAAGGTGCCGAGGAACATGCGATTGATATTTTTGCTAAAAACCTCAAGAACCTTCTTTTGCAACCTCCATTGAAAGGAAAGACGATCCTAGGCGTTGACCCGGCATTCAGAACAGGTTGTAAACTTGCTGTCGTAGATGAGACGGGACAAATGAAGAGTGTTGACGTAATCTATCCAACTGCCCCTAAAAATGATGTGGCTGGAGCAGAAAAGAAATTAATGAAAGTATTCGAAGATTATCCTATCGAGTTAATTGCTATTGGGAACGGAACAGCTTCGAGAGAAACTGAGCAATTCATCGCGGAAATGATTGGTAAGCATAATCTGGATGTTGCTTACTTAATTGCAAATGAAGCTGGCGCGAGTGTTTATTCAGCCTCCAAATTAGCGCGTGAAGAATTCCCTGATCTTCAAGTAGAAGAAAGAAGTGCAGTATCAATTGCACGAAGAGTCCAAGATCCACTTAGTGAGTTAGTGAAAATAGACCCTAAATCGATCGGTGTCGGCCAATACCAACATGATGTCAGCCAGAAGAAATTGAACGATTCATTGACGTTTGTAGTAGAATCGGCCGTTAACCAAGTAGGAGTTAATGTCAACACAGCATCATCGTCATTACTCCAGTATATTTCAGGATTGAATAAGACTGTAGCGAATAACATTGTGAAATACCGTATGGAAGAAGGAAAATTCACGAATCGAAAGCAAATTAAGGACGTTCCACGATTAGGAGCTAAAACCTATGAGCAAGCAATTGGCTTCTTAAGAGTGATGGAAGGCGACGAACCATTGGATGCAACTTCCATTCACCCTGAAAGCTATAAAGCGACCAAACAATTATTGAAACGCTTAGGCTTGTCTTCAGAAGGGTTGGGTTCAGAGACATTAAATAAACAACTCGATCTAGAGAACCTTACTAAACTCACAGAGGAACTTGATATTGGTAAGCTAACATTAGAAGATATTGTTGAAGATCTGAAGAAACCAAATAGAGACCCAAGAGATGAACACCCTAAACCATTGTTAAAGACGAATGTCTTGGCTATGGAAGACTTAGAGCAGGGAATGGAACTACAAGGAACTGTGCGCAATGTCGTTGATTTCGGCGCGTTTGTTGATGTTGGGGTGAAGCAAGACGGATTAGTACACATTTCTAAACTCTCTAACCGTTTTGTGAAAAATCCACTAGACGTAGTAGCTGTGGGAGATATTGTAACAGTCTGGGTTGATGAAGTAGATACAAAAAGAGAACGGATTGCTCTTACAATGGTCCCTTCAGGTAAATAATTTATAATTTGATATTCCTATCACGATAAAAGAACCAGCATTGATTCAACATTTTAATTTGTTGTAGATTCTTTGTTTGATAAGCTTTTCTCAATTGACTCATGAACCACTTAGGCATACGAATCACCTTTACATTTTTTTATAGTATATGCGGTATGTCGAAAATGGTTGAATGAAAATGTTACCAATAAGAGCTGTGTCGAGTGCACGAAACTTCACGGCTCTTATTAGTTTTTTAAAAAGATAGGTGCTTTGACATGAATGATCAAGAGCTGAACAAAAAAACGATGGAGCTATCTGATGCATTTTTTGGGTTATCTTTTACAGGGGAAGCTCGATTCAATTATAGATTAAGAACTACAGGTGGAAGATACATCCCCTCTGAAGGAGTCATAGAGATTAACCCTAAGTATTTAGAAGAACTAGGGTACGAAGAATTAGACGGCATCATTAAGCATGAGCTATGCCATTACCATTTACACCAGCAAGGGAAGCCGTTCAATCATCGTAGCCGTGAATTCAGAGAACTTCTGAAAGCTACAGGGTCTCCAAGATTCTGCAAACGATTACCTTCAGAAGATACTAAGTTCAACTATATTTATTTCTGTAAAGAGTGCAATAAACAATATTCAAGAAAAAGAAGGATCAACTTGAATAAATATCGGTGTGGCAAATGTCGTGGGGAACTATTAATGAAAGAATAGGATAAGAAAATCTAATTCACATAAATTCACTAAACAATATTGACAGTTTAAATCGCCCCGTGTTAAATTTAAAAAGCTCTTCGTTAGCGAGCGAAATATCTTTGGTTTATTTGATTTAAATAGATCAATGAAAAAAGTAAAAAATCTTGTGATGATGAATTGACACTACTGAAAAGATGTTGTATTATACTTATCGTCGCTACTTAATAGATAGCGAAAAACGCAAGACAATTACTTAATTGAAAAACTTGTTTTAATGTTCACCAAATGATCTTGCAACGCGACGAATACAGTGGACAAGACAAGGTGAAAACGAAAGTTAAACAATTTAAAGTTTATTAAGATTCCAGCGTAGCTCAGTGGTAGAGCAGTTGACTGTTAATCAATTGGTCGCAGGTTCGAGTCCTGCCGCTGGAGCCATATTGGAGAAGTACTCAAGTGGCTGAAGAGGCGCCCCTGCTAAGGGTGTAGGTCGCGTAAGCGGCGCGAGGGTTCAAATCCCTCCTTCTCCGCCATTATTTTTTGGCCCGTTGGTCAAGTGGTTAAGACACCGCCCTTTCACGGCGGTAACACGGGTTCGAATCCCGTACGGGTCACTTTACTTTAAAAATCAAATAGGTCCGGTAGTTCAGTTGGTTAGAATGCCTGCCTGTCACGCAGGAGGTCGCGGGTTCGAGTCCCGTCCGGACCGCCATTAATTGTTGGGCCATAGCCAAGCGGTAAGGCAACGGTTTTTGGTACCGTCATGCGCTGGTTCGAATCCAGCTGGCCCAGCCATTTATTTCTCATGAGGCTGACGTTGTTTGAATCAACATTGATTCAATTAGTATGACTCAACGTTAATAAGTCTTTTTTTAATGTTTTCGTCTGAAGAACATTCTAGATTATTTTGATATGAGCCATTAGCTCAGTTGGTAGAGCATCTGACTTTTAATCAGAGGGTCGGAGGTTCGAATCCTCCATGGCTCACTTTTTTTATTACATGCGGTCGTGGCGGAACGGCAGACGCGCTAGGTTGAGGGCCTAGTGGGGGTTCACCCCGTGGAGGTTCAAATCCTCTCGACCGCATATTTCAAAAAAGCTATTGCATTTTTGATTTGTATTTGTTATTATGAATCTTGTCGCCATTAAGCGCCCGTAGCTCAATTGGATAGAGCGTCTGACTACGGATCAGAAGGTTAGGGGTTCGACTCCTCTCGGGCGCGCCATGAGATCTTACGGTGAAATTAATAGCGATGACAATATAATAGATTCAATAATTATGCGGGTGTAGTTTAGTGGTAAAACCTCAGCCTTCCAAGCTGATGATGAGGGTTCGATTCCCTTCACCCGCTCCATATATGGGCCTGTAGCTCAGCCCGGTTAGAGCGCACGCCTGATAAGCGTGAGGTCGGTGGTTCGAGTCCACTCAGGCCCACCATATAGTATTGAATTCGAACCTTGAAAACTAAACAAAATAGCCTGACGTCAATTCGTTTTTCCTCATCTGATTGGGAGAGGAAAAACAAGTAAGATAAAGCCAATCAAACTACTTTTATTGGAGAGTTTGATCCTGGCTCAGGACGAACGCTGGCGGCGTGCCTAATACATGCAAGTCGAGCGCGGGAAGCAAGCAGATCTCCTTCGGGAGTGACGCTTGTGGAACGAGCGGCGGACGGG